>NZ_LOHY01000088.1 GCF_001559795.1 Pseudostreptobacillus hongkongensis
TTTTAAACTTTACACTCCAAGAAAATCTTATAAATTTGACAAAGGTTCATATTTGTGGTAAAATAATCTCAAGTTCCATAGAAATATGGAATTTTTACATATTATGGAGGATAAAAGATGAGTAGGATTATTAAATCACTTATGCTTCTTTTTTTACCTAGTATGATGATCTTTGCTGCAAATGTGACAACTAAGGAAATTATTGAAATAGTAAATCCAAAACAAATCAAATTAGCAGAAATAATAGAAAAAGAATCAAAAATTCAAGATGTTGATGTGGATTTAATGTTAGCAATATTTTTAAGGGAGTCTCAATTTGAAAATTTAAGTCCTAATGCTTCTAATGCTAGTGGTATAGGGCAAGTTATTCCAGAAGCTTTTAAAGTCGGATTAATTAAAAGTGGAATGAGTGAAAATGAGTATAATAAAGTTTTAAAAAATAAGTTTAAAGGTAGTATTAATGCTATGAGAAAGAATGAAGAACTTAACATAAAAGCATCTATTGGTTTAGTTAAGTGGCTACTTGATTACTATGAAGGTAATAATGGGCTTGCAACTCTTTCATATAACGCAGGAATAGGAAATACTAATGCCATGATAGGTAATGGCAAAAATAAAAAAGATATTAATATATCTAAAGCTACATGGAATCAAGGAATACACTATGTATATGATGTAGGAGAGAAAGTTAAAGTTATTAAAAAGATACGTGATAACGGACTAGGTTATCTTACTGAAAATGATATAGATTTATTAAAAAATAATCTAGATAATGACTATCTTGCAAAAAATAATTGGCAAGAATCTATAGATTATCTTGGTAAGATGAATTTAAATACAGAAGAAGTTATTGTTGATAACACAACAGTATTAGAAAAAGAAGATGGTATAGCTTTGTACGATAATACTAATCTTTTTGATTTAAATTCATATATCTTAGTAATAGTTACAGTTTTGGGAATTGGAATATCTGAGTTTAGAAGAATTCAAGAAAAACAAAGAAGTCAATTAATGGTAATGAAAATAGGATATCCATATAGTATAAGATCATTAGGAATTAAAAGAACCATAGCCTATGATTTAAGATAGGCTATATATGCAGATACAGTAATGTATCTGTTTTTATTTTTCTTTTAAATTTAACAAAAAAAGTGTATAATGTATATATATTAGTTAAAGGGGTGAATAGATGATAAAAAATTTAAAATCTGAATTAATGATGTTCTTTGTAGCATTTGCATGGGGAACGGGATTTATAGCTACACAAATTGCACTTGATAATGGCATGCAAACACATAACACTAATTTTTTTAGGTTCCTATTTGCAACCATTTGCTTATACATATTTATGAAAATTAAAAAAATAAGATTAGATAAGAAATATATAATACCAGGATTAGTACTTGGTGCTTTATTAACTTCTGGATATATATTTCAAACTATAGGTTTAAAATATACTACGCCAGCTAAAAATGCTCTTTTTACTGGAATGAATGTAATATTTGTTCCATATATAGTACATATATTCTTTAAAAGGAAGATAGATAAATATATAATAATAGCGTCAATGTTAGCTTTTTTAGGAACAGTTGTAATATCAGGAGATATAACAAGTTTAAGTATGAATACTATTAATTATGGAGATGTATTAACAATAATATCAGCTGTATTCTTTGCTTTTCAAGTTGTATTTATAGGACATTTTGTTAAAAATTTAGATCCTATAAAATTATCTTTTGCACAACTACTTTCAACAACTATTTTTTCTTTGTTTTTAACTTTAGGGTATAAGCAATTTAATAATATAACAGTTGGAGGAATAGGTACAACTCTTTATTTAGGTATAGTTTGTACCTTTATATGCTTCAGTTTACAAATGATGGCACAAAAAGATATAAGTGCTTCAAAAGCTGCAGTAATATTATCTTTAGAGGTAGTGTTTGGGACATTTTTATCTATAGCTATGGGTTATGATCCTTTTAAATTAACGACAGCTTTAGGGACTATAATAATACTAACTGGAATAGTAATTGCTGAAACAAAATTGAGTTTTATTAAGGGAGATAAAAATGAATGATAAAGAGAAAATATTTCAAGAGTATTTAGAAAAGAGAAAAGAATATCAGAAGTTATCACAAGGAGTTCAAGAAGTTGACTTGCTTATAAAAATATGTGATCTAGCACGCGAAATATATGGAGAAGAATCTAATAAGCATATATATTATTTAAATGAATTAGGAGGAGCTAGTAAGTATATAGGTGAATATGAACTAGGTCTTAAATCATTAAGACGTGCACAAAAATTAATAGAGAATATTTATGGGAAAACAAGTATACCATATGCAACTAATTTGCTTAATATAATAGAAGTACTAAGATATAGAGGAGAAATGGATAGCTTAGAACCTATGTATTTAGAAGTTTTAGATATATATGAAAAAAATAATTATACTAAGGCTTATGAGTATGCAGGACTTTGTAATAATGTAGGTTTATTTTATCAAAATATAGGAAATATATCTAAAGCTATACCGTATCATGAAAAAAGTTTAGAAATTCTTAAGGATATGGAAAATCATATAGTTGAATATGCAACTACACTTAATAACTTAGTTATGCCATATAATGAAAGTGGAAATAAAGAAAAAGCAATGAAATATCTTAATGAAGCACTAGAAATATATGCTAATAAATTAGGTAAGCATCATTCAATGTATGGAGCTGCATTAAATAATAAGGCAATAATTAAATTTCAAGATGGAGACTATATTGCAAGTTTAAATATATTTGAAGAAGCCTTAGAAATTGTTAAAAAATCATTTGGTGAAAATAGTGCTAACTATTCAAATTTATTATCTAATGTGGAATATATTAGAGAATTAGTTAAAAATAGTGATAAAAAAATAGAAATAGAAGTTGATGAAAATTCATCTCTTCTGGATAAATCAAAAGAATACACAAAAAAATATATCTTACCTGAGATAGAAAAGAAAAATCCAGAATTATTAGATAAAATTTCTATAGGATTAATAGGTGAAGGTTCTGAAGTTTTAGGTTATGATGATGAGTATTCACGTGATCATGATTATACTTTTATGCCAGCAATATTTTTAGATGAAGATGATTATATTAAATATAGAAATACACTTGAGGATATACTTTTATCTTTACCTAAAGAATTTTTAGGTATAACGCACAATTCAAACGAAGTTATTAAAGAACGTAGAGAAATTCAAAATTTAGATGAGTATCTTTATAGATATATAGGTAAAAATAATACAGATCTTAGTATTATGGATTATAGAGTAATTAAGGAAACGGCATTACTTGCATTAACTAGTGGAGAAATATTTTATAGTGGAAATAAAAGACTTGAAAATATTAGAAATGATTTAAAATATTATCCAGATATAATAAGACAAAATAAGATAGCTACAGTTTGTAGTAAAATAGCTCAAAGCGGTCAGTATAATTATTTAAGACTTATGAAAAGAGGGGATATAATAGGTGCAAATGCAGCATTAAATATATTTATAGAAAACACTATACATTTAGTGTATTTATTAAATAGAAAATATATGCCTTTCTATAAGTGGTATTCTAAAGGATTACAAGAATTAGAAATATTAGGAAAAGAAATATATAAAAGAATTAAAGATATATTAGAAAATAAAGAATTAGATAAATTTCAAATATCAAATAGAATAGAAGAAATTTGTTATTTCTTAGTTGAAGAAATTAAAAAGCAAAAATTAAGTAATATAAAAGGGTACTTTATGCTAAATCATGCTATATTTATTCAAAGAAATATAGATGATGATTTCTTAAAAAATTGGACTAATTTTGAAGATTAAGAGGAGAGATTATGACAAAAGAGGAATTAATTAATGAAATAATAGAAAAAGAATGGTTGATGTTTTCTGTTTTAAAAAATACAGGTGGTGTAGCAGAATGTCAAAACAATAAACCAGAGTTTATAATTATGCGTAATGGTCAATGGGCATCACTTCCTGAAAAAATTCTTAATAGTTATTATCACGATTTGATTGATGCAGAAAATATAGGAAGAAATTTAGTTCAAGAAAAATATATTAGAATGATGGAATTTTCTGCACCAAGTGAATTTGAAGAAGTAAAACATTTACTTCCTGAATTAACACCAGCAGTAGAAACATTAGCAAGTCAAATAGAAAAAATCTATTTAACTTGGGGAGATGAATTTTATACAAAGTTCCCTAAATTTTCAACCTTATGCAGACCTTTAAGATCTAGTGGAGATGTACCAGAACGTGCTTCGGTACAAACCTATTTAAGAGGAGAACTTTCAAGTTATTCAAAAAGAACAGTATTGTTTTATTATGATTATGTAAAAGAATGTTTTGAAAAAGGTATTAATTTAATATATGAAACGCATACAGAAGTTGTAAAAGATAAAGGATTTCAAACAATAGAAGAAGTAGAAGCAGCTCTTGTATTGTAGTATTAAATATGTTAAAATTAAAAGATAAAATGACTGAAAATGGAGGATTATTATGTTAGAGATAATGTTGCCAGATGGAGCAAAAAAAGAAATTGAAAGCATGAGTGTTATAGAATTTGCAAAAAGCATATCACCAAGTCTTGCTAAAAAAACTGTAGGAGCAGTTTTTAATGGAACTAATGTAGATACAAGTTATGTAATAAATGAATCAGGAAATATAGAATTAATAACAACAGATACTAAAGAAGGATTATTTATTTTAAGACATAGTGCAGCCCACGTTATGGCTGAAGCTGTTATGAATTTATTCCCTAATACTAAAGTTACTATAGGACCTGCAATAGAAAATGGATTCTATTATGACTTTGATACAGAAAGACCATTTACAGAAGAAGATTTAGTAAAAATAGAAGCAGAAATGAAGAGATTAATTAAATTAAATTATAAATTTACAAGAGAAGTTTGGTCAAGAGAAGAAGCTAGAAAATACTTTGAAAAATTAGGTCAAAATTATAAAGTGGAAATATTAGATAGTCTTGAAGGAGACGATTTTAGTATATATACTCAAGGAGAATTTACAGATTTATGTAGAGGAACTCACCTTCCATCAACTGGATATATTAAAGCAGTTAAATTGTTAAACTCAGCTGGTGCTTATTGGCGTGGAGATTCTAACAATAAAATGTTACAAAGAATTTATGGTACTGCTTTTTATACTCAAGCAGAACTTGAAGAATATGTTAGACAGGTTGAAGAAGCTGAAAGACGTGATCATAGAAAATTAGGAAAACAATTAAACTTATTCTTTATTGATGATCATGGACCAGGATTCCCATTCTTTATGCCTAAAGGAACTAGATTATTTAATAGATTACAAGAATTATGGAGAATAGAGCATAATAAACAAGCCTATGATGAAATAAGAACACCTATAATGTTAGATAAAGAATTATGGGAGATTTCAGGTCACTGGTTTAATTATAGAGAAAATATGTATACTTCAGAAATTGATGAAAAAGTATACGCTATTAAACCTATGAACTGTCCAGGATCTATAATAGCATATAAGAATAACTTACATTCATATAAAGATTTACCTTTAAAATATGCAGAAATGGGGCATGTTCATAGACATGAATTTTCAGGGGCCTTACATGGACTTATGAGAGTAAGAGCATTTACTCAAGATGATGCTCACGTGTTCTGTACACCTGATCAAATTAAAGATCAAATTAAAGAAATAGTAACTTTATATGATAAATACTATAGATTATTTGGATTTGATTTCCATGTTGAACTTTCAACTAAACCAGAAAAAGCTGTAGGTTCTGCTGAAGTTTGGGAAAAATCTGAAAAAGCATTAGAAGAAACATTAAAAGAATTAGGAATAGATTATAAAATTAATCCAGGAGATGGAGCATTCTATGGTCCTAAGATAGACTTTAAGATGAAAGATTCTATAGGAAGAATATGGCAAACAGGAACTATACAACTTGATATGAATCTACCAAAAAGATTTGAAATGAGCTATATAGGTAAAGATGGAGAAAAACATGAACCTGTAATGATACATAGAGCAATGTTTGGATCTATGGAAAGATTTATGGGAATATTAATAGAACACTATGCAGGAGCATTCCCAGTTTGGCTTGCACCAACTCAAGTAAAAATAATGACTATATCTCAAGAACAAAAAGAGTTTGCTGAAAACTTATATAAGAGATTATTACATTTAGGGGTTAATGTAGAACTTGACACTAGAGATGAAAAAATATCATACAAGATAAGAGAAGCAAATAGTGTTGAAAAAATACCTGTACAATTAGTAATAGGTAAGAGTGAAGTTGAAAATAATTCAGTAAATGTTAGAAGATTTGGTTCAACTGATAGTGAAAGTATAAATGTAGATAAGTTTATTGAAAACTTATTAGAAGAAATAAATATAAAATTCTAAGGTGATAAATATGGAAAGAAGATATTATAGTGAAGTAGAATTAGAATATGAAATTTCAAAGAAAATTCAAGGTTCATATTCTTGGATGATGTTAGGTTTATTAATTACTTTTGGATTTGTTTTTGGGGCACTTTTTGTACCTGAAATAGCAGTTTTAGCTTATAGAATATATTATGTTTTAGTTATTGCTATGGTAATAGTTGCATTTTCTATGACATTACTTATAAATAAATTATCATCAGTAGCTCTTAAAGGTTTATTTATAGCCTATTCTGTTATAATGGGATTATTTTTATCGCCATTAACATTTATATATGATAATTATTCTATTATAAGTATTTTAATAGGATCAGCTGCAATGTTTGGGTCTATGTCTTTATATGGATATTTAACTCGTGATAATTTACAAGGATATGCAAAATATTTATTTGGAGCACTTATAGGTATGATAGTTTTATCATTATTTAATATGTACTTTAGAAGTAATGGAGTAGATACATTTATTTCTATATTAGGTGTTCTTGTATTTGCTATATATGCAGCAGTAGATACTCAAAGAATAAAAGTAAGTATTTCAGAACTTTATTTCTCAGGCAATGAAGAAATAATCAATAAAGTACAAATTATAGGAGCTTTAAACCTATATGTTGATTTTATTAATTTATTCCTATATTTATTAAGAATATTTGGGAAAAGTAGAGACTAAGTGGAGGAAAATTGAAAAACGCAATAGAAACATTACAAAATAGAAGTTCAGTAAGAAGCTTTACTGGAGAAAGTGTAAAAAAAGAAGATTTAGAATTAATTTTAAAAACAATGCTTAGAAGTCCAAATACAAAAAATTTACAAAGTCTATCATTTATTGTTGTAAATGATAAGAAAAAATTAGAAAAAATTGCAGAGTTTTGTGGAGGACAAAAACAAGTTTCAACTGCAGATGCATTCTTATTAATCGTTGGAGACTATGCAAAAGTAGTAGGAGCTTTAGATAAAGAAAATGTAGAACATGAGCATATATTAGGTAATTTAAATACTATTAAAGAATTATACATAGATGCAGGAGTTTATGCTTCAACATTTTCAACTTTATCAGAATCTTTAGGGTATGGATCAACTGTAATAGGTGGAGTATCTCATAGACCACTTGAAATGGCAGAATATTTAGGGCTTCCTAAATTAACTTTCCCACTATTAGGGGTAACTATAGGGTGTCCTGATCCTTCAAGACAAAATCCAACAGTTAAGCCAAGAACAAATTATGAAAATGTTGTATTCTTTAATGAATATAGCTTAGATAAAGCAATAGATGGTGTTGTTGAGTATAATGAAAGATTAGGTAAATGGTGGGAAGAATTAGGATTAAATATGCCTTCTCATTTAGATACTTTAAAAGCAGATTTAAAAGAATTTAAAAATGATAAATTAAAAGAATGGTTCGAAGAACAAGGATTTATAAACAAATAAGGATTAAAGAGCATATACTTTAGGTATATGCTTTTTTCTTGACTTATACATTAAAAAAAGTTACACTTTTACTGAAAGAGATGTGATTGTTTATGAAACATTATTTAGAGAGTGTAGACCTGTATTTAGAAATAGATAAGGGCCTTAATATTACAAGTGATGCTCTTAATTTGTCAAGGTTTATAAAAAATGAACTAAAAAATAGTAATAAAATAGGAGATTGTATAGATATAGGAAGTGGTATAGGTACTTTAAGTTTTTTACTTTTTAGACAGGATAAAATAAATAAATTTTATTGTGTTGAAATTCAAAAAAAAGTATATGAAATGTTAAAGAAAAATATATTGGAAAATAAGTTAGAAGATAAAATATTAGCCTTTAATACTGATATTAAAGAATTTATGGTAGATGAGTATAAAGAAAGATTTCAATATATAGTTTCTAATCCCCCTTTTTATAAAGTAAATAGTGGAAAGCTTCCTGAAGATGAATATTTAAAAATATCAAAATTTGAGATATTACTTAATTTAGAAGACTTATTTAAAATTTCATCATATATTTTAAAAGATGATGGTAATTTTTTCTTGATTTTACCATATGAAAGAGAAAAGGAAGTTTTAAAAAATAAGTATTTTGATATAATTAATAGTGAAAAAATATTGAATAATAAAAAATCATTTATAATGTATAATTTAAAAAAGAAGGAGAAATAATATGAGTAAAGCATTGGTTGTAGGTAGTTTAAATATGGATATTACTACAAAAGTAGATAATCTTCCTAAACTTGGAGAAACTATTTTTGGTCATTCTTTTTATAAAAGTTGTGGTGGTAAAGGTGCAAATCAAGCTGTAGCCATATCTAAACTTGGAATGGAAACAGAAATACTAGGTATGGTTGGTAGAGATTCTGATGGTAAAGAATTAATACAAAATTTAGAAAAATATAGCGTTAAATCAAGAGTTTTAGAAAGTGATACACCTACTGGACGTGCAATTATTACTGTTGATAAAAATGGTGATAATAATATTATAGTTATACCTGGAAGTAATTTAGATTTAAATAAAAATGATATAGATAATAATATTAACTTTATAGAAGATTCTGATGTAGTTGTATTTCAAAATGAAATTAAACTTGAAACTATAGAATATGCCTTACTTAAATCTAAAGAATTGAATAAAATTACTGTATTTAATCCAGCACCAGCTACGAAATTAAATAAAAGTATATTTGAAAATACGGATTATTTAGTTGTTAATGAAACTGAACTTGAAGTAGTTTTTGAAGTTAGTATAAATGAAGTAAATTTTGAAGAAAAAATTATGGATATAAAGAGAAAAAATAATATTAGTAATATAATATTAACTATGGGAGATAAGGGGGCATATTTATTTGATGATAAATATATACATTATCCACCAAAGAAAGTTAAAGCTATAGATTCAACGGCAGCTGGAGATTCATTTATAGGTGCTTTTGTTAAAAAATTAATTGAAACTAATGATAAAGATTATGCTATGAAATATGCAACTTGTGTATCTGCTATAGTCGTAACAAGAAAAGGAGCGCAAGATTCTATACCTACAGAAATAGAGATAGAAAATATAATTAAAGAGAATAACTGGATATAATTAATAAGACTAATTTTTATGTTTATTAAAAGTTAGTCTTTTTATTTTTAAAAAACAATTTGCAAAATAATTAAAAAAATAACATTTTAATGAAAATAAAAGGATTTAGACTTGAAAATTAATGGGGGGGGGGTGGTATAATATGGGTAAATTTAGGAGGAGTGTTAAATATGAAAATCAATAAAAAAATTATTTTTTCGTTAATTTTTTGTTCGATAATTTCTTTAGGAGCAAAGGCGATACCTGATGATGGTATGATTTATCTAGACGTTGATGGAAACGTACTAGTAAAAGCAGATGATAATAAGTATTATAAACCATCTAGTTTTGATGCAAGTGGAAATGTAAAAGCTGGTGAAACAGAAGTGACACTTTCTAGATCTTTAAATGCAACAGCTAAAGTACCAGACTATATCCTTAATGGTAACCATACAGGACCTAACTCTATTGCAATAGGACTTAGTTCTAATTCAGATGGTGATTCGAGTATAGCAGTAGGTAATCATGCACAAATTGCAACTGAGAATACAACATTAACAAGTATAGCTATAGGAAATAATGCTTATGTATTAAATAGAGTAGGGAGGCAAGAACGTACGTTTAGTTTTATACCTGACCCTACAAAAGTGGCTGGAGGAATAGCTATAGGAGCTAATACTTCTGCTAGTTCTGGAACTACAGATATAGGAAATAAGACATATACAGGAGCTATGGGAGGACTTACTTCACTTGGTTGGGCAGATACTAAAGTTAAAATGGTAAATATGACTACAGTAGGATCTAATAGCTATACTAAAGGTTTTTTTGCTAATATATTTGGTACTTATTCTATAATGACTGGAAATTTTGATGAAAGTGGTTTTTTTAATTCAATTTCTTATGGTGGACAAAACTTTGGAGCTTTAATAAATGGATCATTTAATAGTATACGTTCAAAAGGTCATGGTGGAACAAGTGGGGTAGCTAATAGTATAGTTGGTATAGGAAATATTGCTGAAAATTCAAACGGGTCTTTAATATTTGGAGCAGGTAATAAGATAACTAACTCAATCGTTAGTATAACTTCATTTAGTGCTGAAAGTAATGTAGATAAAATGGTTGATAAAATTCAAAGTGCAGTAAGAAAGGCGAATAGTGGAGGATCAACTCTAGCATTTGGTGGAGGAAACACTGCAGATTATACAAGATTAACTTCAATAATTGGGGTTAATAATACATTAACAGGTACTGAAAATGATAAAAGTGTACAAAATAGTGTAACAGGATATAGAAATACTCTTACAAATTCTAGTAATACTAATCTAATAGGAAGCGACAACACTATTACTTTTGGAAAACAAAATACTATCTTTGGAGACAATCATCTATTAAAAGGAACAGCTGCTGAAAAAGCAACAGGAAACATATTGATAGGATTTAATAGTGAAAAGAAAGAAGATAGAGTAAAAGCAAGTGCAAAAGATATAGTATCTATAGGAAATGACATAGAAGCTTCATTAGATCATTCAGTATACCTAGGAAATTTAAGTAAAAATCCTGAAAGTAATAGAAGTAAATTAATGGATGCTTATGCAACAGAAAAAATATTAGGAACAACATTAAATTTTGCAGGATCAACACCTTATGGAATAGTATCTATAGGAAGTGAAGGGAAGGAAAGAAGACTAACAAATGTAGCAAGTGGATTTATAGATGCAAATTCAACAGATGCAATAAATGGATCACAACTATATGCAGTAACAAACTTATTAAGTAAAGGATTTAATGTAAAAATAGGAGAAAAGACATATAAATTTAGCTTAGGAGATACATTAGAAATAAAAGGTAATGAACCTATAAAAGTAGAAGATAAAGGAACAACAGCACCAGAGGTAGCATCAAATACTACAACACCAACAGTTACAACAACACCAGGTACAAATCCAGGAACAACTACACCAACGAGTGAAGAAAGTAAGAAAGTAGTGGCAGATATATCAGTAGATTTAAAAGATTATTATAAAAAAGATGAAGCTGATAATAGATTTAAGAAAGTAGAAGATAATGTAGATAATAATACAACAAATATAGGGGTTGCATTAGAAGGTGTAAGTGGAGCAATGGCAATGGCAAGTTTACCACAAATAAATGATAGAAGTGCAAAGAGATTTAATATAGCAACAGGATATGCAACATATGGAGGGACACATTCATTTGCATTAGGACTAAGTGGAGTAAATAAAGAAGGAAACTTGGTGTATAAGGCAAGTGGAAGTTTAAGTTCGAAAGGAAAAGTAGGATTTGCAGTAGGACTAGGATATCAATTTATTGATAAAGATGAAGTAAATGAAATTGATCTTTTAAGAAAAGAAAATCAAGAATTAAAAGAAAGATTAGAAAATATTGAAAAATATTTGAAAGTTAACAATAAATAATTTAAATGTAGATGGAGAGTAGAATTTACTATTCTCCATTTTTATATTTTTAAAAAATTAATATTTTTATACTTGACTTTTTTTGTTTTCAAGGTAATATATATTAAGAATTCAAAAAAATGAAAAGTGGTTATTATGGAAAATATTAGAATAATAAATAAAGTAGAAATTGCACTAATACATATTTCAAGAGATATATTAACTTTACATATTGGTGATAAGGTAAATCCTGTTAAATATTATTCTGAGATTTTAGGTTTATCAGTTGGAACCGTACAGAAAGCATTTGATATATTAGAAAATGAAGAAGTTATACGTTTATCTAAAAAAGGTGCTTTTGGTAAAAATGTTGAATATATGAATAAAGAAAAATTAATTAAAAAAGCTGATTTAAAATCTATAGTTGGAGTTATGCCTCTTCCTTATTCTAAAAGATATGAGGGACTTGCAACTGCTATTAAATCTGCATTTGAAAGTTATGGAATAAATTTTTATTTTGCATATATGCAAGGATCTAGAGTAAGACTTAAATTATTAAAAGAAGGTATTTATGATTTTGCCATAATGTCTAATCTTGCTTATTTAAATTCTAATGATAAAGAAATTAAAAAGATAATTAGTTTAGGAAATGAAAGTTATGTTTCTAAACATGTACTTTTATCGGTTAATGATAATAGTAGAAAGTTAAGAGTAGGAATAGATAAAAATTCAGAAGATCAGTCTTTTTTATCTAGTAAGTATTATGAAAATAATAAATGTGATTTTATACAAGTTAATTCAGATAGTATAATTAGTAATTTAAAAAATAATATAATTGATCAGGCAATTTTAAGTATAGATGAATTAGAAGAAAATTATTATGAAGGCATAAATATTAAGGATATAGATATTAAAGAAAAAGAACTTGCAAATATTGCTGTACTTGTATCTAAAAAAGGAAATACATTAATAGAAAGTCTTCTAAAGGAAATAATTAATACAAGTGAAATAAAAGCAATACAAGAAAAGGTTTTAAAAAAAGAAATGTTACCAAGGTACTAAAAATTTTTAAATCAAATATTCAAAAAAATGAAAAATGGAGGAGAAGTGGAGAAGTTAAGTTTTAGATTAAGTTTATTAAAAGATAGTGGAGTAATAGATCAAGATAAATATGATAAATTACAAAGTATAATTAGTTATTTTAAAGAAAAAGAAAATATAGTTATGACTGATGATAATTCATCAAGTTTTATAACTCATATTTCTATGGTTTTAAATAGGATAGAAAAAAATGAAAAAATCGAATCACTTGGTGAAGATGAATTAAATGATTTGATGGATTTTAATAGTTTTGAAAAAGCGAATAATATACTTTCAGATTTAGAACTTAGTATATTTGGGAAATTACCTGAATATGAAAAAGGATATATATTAGCACATTTAATAAATTTATTGGAAGGAGTAAATAATATATGAAGATTGTAGTTGGTGGACAAATTGACAAAGAAATGGTAAAAGAAGTGTTACTTAAAGAATTCCCATCAGCAGATATAGATATTAAAAGTGATATAGATGCTGCTATGGCTATGAAATTAGGTAAATATGATTATTATTTTGGTGCATGTAATACAGGTGGAGGAGGAGCTCTTGCTATGGCAATTGCAATACTTGGTGCAGATAAATGCTTGACAGTTGCAATGCCAGGTAATATTCTTTCTGAAGCTGATGTTGAAAAAGGAATAAAAGAAGGTAAGATTGCTTTTGGATTTACTCCATATGCAGCTAATCAAAGTATAGAAATGATTAAAAAATATATAGGAGGATAGACATGATTAATTATGTTGTTATGGCATTACTAGCTGGACTTGCATCAGTTTTAGCTAATCAAGGTATTGCGGTATTTAATGATGGTTTAAGACCTTTAATTCCTGAAAATTTAGAAGGTAGACTTGATAGAAAAGCGTTATCTGCAACAAGTTTTGCTTTAAGTTTTGGGTTAGTTATTGGATTTGGTATACCATTTTCTATAGGGAAAACAATAATTCTTATCCACAGTATTTTACTTGGAACAGATATTATAGGTACAGTATTTCCTAAGAATGAAAAAGGTATAGTTGGTTCTGCTATTGTTGGTGGTATTTATGGAATGGGACTTGTAGCAGGATTACAATTTATTGTAGATTTATTTGATAAATTACCAGTTAATTTCTTGAAACATTTATCTACTATGGGAAGCCCAATTATAGTGGCATTTGCTGTATTCCCAGTATTAGTAATAGGTTATCAATATGGAGTTAAAAAAGGTATTTTCTCTTTAATATGTGTATTAATTTCAAGACAAGTAATATCAGTTTTTGGTAAGTTTACTTTAGGAAGTTTAGCTATTAGCTTAAATGCTGATGGTATAGCATTATTAGTTGGTGTAGTTATAATGCTTGTATTTGCAATAACTGATAAGACTGAAAGTACTAATGCTAATGCAGCACTTCTTGGAATATTCTCTGAAAGAGTTGCAAAAGTTAAAAAGAATATATTAATTCTTTCTGTTATGGGTGGTTTAGTTTCTGCAGCAGTTAGTCTTGGAATGCTTGCAGGAGATCCTATTTCACTTAATTTACTTGCTGAAGGTAAAGCAGCAGATGCAGGACTTGTAGCTTTAGCTAGAACTATAGGGTTTATACCACTTGTAGCAACTACTGCAATTACAACTGGTGTATACGGCCCAACTGGATTAACATTTGTATTTGTTATAGGTATATTTGTTAAAAATCCTATACTTGCATTTATATTAGGAGCTCTAACTTTATCTCTTGAAATACTTTTATTAGAAAGAATTGCAAAATTATTAGATAGATTCCCAGGAATTAAAGCATGTGGAGATCAAATAAGAACTAGTATGACAAAAGTACTTGAAGTAGCTTTACTTGTTGGTTCAATGGTAGCTTGTAATAATATGGCAGATGGAAATGGTTTAGGTTTCTTATTTGTTATAGGTGTATATTTATTAAATAAAGCATCTAAAAAACCACTTGTTGATATGGCAGTAGGACCTATAGCTACAATACTATTTGGAATAATATTAAATATATTATACTTAATAAACTTATTTGTACCTGTAGTACCTGCAAGTTAGGAGAAATATGTTAAAAGATGGATACACACTTATGCATGAGCATATGTTTATTGATTTATCAGGGGTAAAAAACAATCTTGATTGTAGATTAGATTGTCTTGATGAGACTATAAATGAAATGAAAAAACTATACTCTAAAGGGGTAAGAAATATAACAGAAGTTACTAATATGGGTATGGGACGTGATGTTAATTATATTAAAAAAATCTCACAAGAAAGTGGAATTAATTTTATTTGTGCAACTGGATATTATAAAGAGCCATTTTTACCAGATTATGTAAAAGATACAACTGTAGATGAACTTGCAGAAATTATGATAAAAGATATAGAAATAGGTATAGATGGAAGTGATGTTAAAGCACAAATTATTGGAGAAATTGGAACAAGTAAAAATGAAATGACAGATCTTGAAAAGAAAGTTTTCTTAAGTGCGATAAAAGCACATAAAAAAACAGGTGTTCCTATAACTACACATACTACACTTGGAACTTATGGTTTAGATCAAATAGAATTTTTTGAAGAAAATGGAGTTGATTTAAATAAGGTAGTTATAGGTCATGTAGATCTTAGTGGAGATATAGATTATGTTTTATCTATTCTTAAAAAAGGAGCTTATGTAGAATTTGACACTATAGGTAAAAATAATTATCTATCAGATGATATTAGAGTTGATATGTTAAAAGTTATAGAAGAAAAAGGATATATAGATAGAGTATTTTTATCTTTAGATATAACTAGAAAATCTAATATGGAATATATGGGAGGTATAGGATATTCATATATATTTGATATATTTATACCTAAATTATTAGAAAAAGGACTAAGTAAAGAATCTATAGATAAGATGCTTTATCATAATCCTAGAAGATTTTTTAATGTATCAGAATAGGGGATTTTATGAAGAAAATATTAAGTTTTTTAGCGTTATTTATATTTACAACTATATCGATGTCAGCAACTCTTAATGATATTGATACAGTTACAGAAAAATATGTTAAGGATAAAGTTATACCAGGATCTGTTGTTCTTGTTGCAAAAGATGGTAATATACTTTATTATAAAGCTCACGGGTATGCACAAGTTTTAGAAAACGGTGAAGAAAAAATTAGAGATATGAAAGAAGATACTATATTTGATCTTGCATCACTTACTAAAATATTTGCAACAACTCAGGCTATAATGAAACTAAATTCTGAAGGTAAGTTAAATCTTGAAGATAAAGTTGTTAAATACATTCCTGAATTTGGTAAAAATGGTAAAGAGAATATTAAAATATATGATTTACTAACTCATACTTCAGGTCTTACTCCTTGGTTACCTATATATTACCATGCTAAAAATTCAAAAGAAACTTTAGAATATATATGTAATTTAGGGCTAGAATATCCTACAGGAACAGCTAGAAAATATAGTGATTTATCATTTATGACATTAGGTTTTATTGTTGAATCTATTACAAAACAAAAATTAAATGATTATGTTTTAAATGAAATATATATGCCTTTAGGATTGAAAAGAACTAGATTTTTACCTCTTGAAGTTTATTCTAAAAATATGATAGCTTCAACAAGTCACGGAAATCCATTTGAAGAAAGAATGGTTAAGGATCCTAATTTTGGATATAAAATTGATGAAGACTTTAATTCATTTAGATATTGGAGAAGAGATACATTAACTGGAAGTGTTAATGATGGTAATTCATATTATGCAAATAATGGAGTTGCAGGTCATGCTGGACTTTATTCAACAGCTTATGATCTATATCTATTAGGACAAGAATTATTGAATCCTAAAAAAATATATACAAAAGATGTTAGAGATAAATTTGTTTCAGTTCAAAGTAGTTTTGGACATGGATATGGATATGAAATAAATAGAGGTGGAGAAAAAAGTGGATACATGGGAATGTATTCTAATGAAAAATTTGTAGGTCATACAGGATTTACAGGTACTCAAGTAGTTTATGATTTGGATAATAACATTCAAGTAATTATACTAACAAATAAACAAAATTATGGAACAAATGAAAATACACAATATAAATCAACATGGCCATATGCAAGAGAAGTTATGAAAATAGTTGGTGAAGTATTGTATCAGAAATGAGGTAAAAAATGGAAACCTATCCTTTGAAATCTATAACATTAGATGAAGCTATAGAAAAACAATTTAAACTTGTTGAAATTATAACTAAGAACATAGGTGGAAGAGAAATACTTAATATGGGTGATTTAGGAGTAGAAAAAACAAATAATATGCCTATAAGAACAAGAGAAGTTGAAAAAGTTCTATCTGAATTTTTTGGAAGTGAAGATGCTATGCTTACAAGAGGTTCAGGAACTAATGCTTTAAGATTAGCATTTTTTGAAATGTTAGAAAAAGAAAATAAAATATTAGTACATGACGCACCTATATATAAAACAAGTGAGTTGAACTTAAAAGCAATGAAACTTGAAATATTAAAATATGATTTTAATGATTTAAGTAATTTGAAATCATATATATTAGAAAATGATATTAAAGTAATATTGCTTCAACATACAAGACAACAACTTAAAGATAGTTATGATTTAAAAGAAGTTATTGAAACTATAAAAAATATAGATAAGAATATAAAAATAATAGTAGATGATAATTATGCTATGTTAAAAACTCCTTTAAATGGGGTAGAAATGGGATCTGATATTTCTGCGTTTTCTTGTTTTAAACTTTTAGGTCCTGTAGGTGTAGGTTTAATTATAGGTAAAAAGGATATTGTAGATAAAATTAGAAAAAATAATTATTCTGGTGGATCACAAGTCCAAGGTTTTGAAGCTATGGAAGTTTTAAGAGGACTTGTTTATGCTCCTGTAGCATTAAGTATACAAGCTAGAGAAATAGAAAAATTAAAGAATATTTTAGATGATAAAAATAGATTTGAATATATTAAAAATGTGTATATAGCAAATGCACAATCTAAAGTTATTTTGGTTGAATTTAAAGAAAATATAGCTAAAGAAATACTTGAAAAAACTATAACTTTAGGAGCTCTTTCTCATCCAGTAGGTGCAGAATCTAAGTTTGAAATTTCACCGTTGATTTATAGAGTTTCAGGAACTTTCTTAGATAAAGATCCTACACTTAGCGAAAGAATGATAAGGATAAACCCTAATAGATCAGGAGCTGAAAATATAGCTAGAATAATTGAGAAAGCATATATAGAAAGAGGAAAATAAAATGTTTTTAAAAAGATTATTAGAAACTAATAAGAATTTTGTTGATGCAACACTTAATCTATATTATAAAGATCTTATACTACCAGATTCATACTGTATAGATGTAGACGCTTTTCTATATAATGCAAAATTGATATTGAGTGAAGCACAAAGAAAAAATATTAAATTGTATTACATGTTAAAACAGATAGGGAGAAATCCCTATCTTGCAAAAAAACTTGAGGAGTTAGGATATTTAGGAGCAGTTTGTGTAGATTTTAAAGAAGTAGAAATAATGATGGAAAATGGATTAAAGTTAGGAAATGTAGGACATTTAGTTCAAATTCCAAAATCTATGATTGAAAAAGTGATTAAATATGGAGCAGATATTTTTACTGTTTATTCATTAGAAATGATAGAAAAGATATCAGAAATAGCTTTAAAAAATAATAAAATTCAAAATATTATGTTAAGAATATTAGAAAATGATTCAAATATTTATCCAGGTCAGGAAGCGGGTTTTTCAAAAGATGAAGTTATTAAGATATTACCAAGATTAAAAGAATTAAAAGGTATAAAACTTACTGGACTTACTTCATTTCCTTGTTTTTTGTATTCATATGATACTGAGACTATAGAAGAAACAAATAATCTTAAATCTGTTCTTGAATTAAAAGAAATTCTTCTTGAAAATGGAGTTGAGATAACACATTTAAATCTTCCATCTGTAACTTGTTTTGAAAATATGGAGATAATAAATAAATATGGTGGAACACATGCAGAACCTGGACATGCATTAACAGGAACAGCACCTGTTAATACAAGAGAGAGTAAAGAGAAACAGGCATATTTATATGTTTCAGAAATATCGCATAAATTTAAAGATAAATCATATTTTTATGGCGGAGGATATTACCCTAGAGGAAATATGAAATATGGATATATAGATAATAAAATAGTTGAAGTTAATAAATTTAGTTCAGATAATATTGATTATTATCTATCACTTGATAATGAATACGATATATTTAAACCAATAATATTATGTTTTAGAACACAGATTTTTGTAACAAGATCTGATGTAATACTGATAGAAGGTATAAGTAGTAATAATCCTAAAATAGTAGGAAGATATAGCTCACATGGCTTAGAAAGAGGTAATTAAAATGGGTAAATTTGTAGTTTTAGTATTAGATGGTTTTGGTGTTGGTTATATGGATGATGTATTACAAGTTAGAAAAAGAGATTTTGGATCAAATACAGCCAAACATATTTTGAAAGAAGTACCAGAATCTAAATGGAGTAATCTTGAAAAACTTGGATTGATGAATATATTAGATTTAGAAACGGAAAAAATGAAAAAAAGTAGTAATTGTATAATAGGGAAATCTAAATTACAACATCATGGTGGAGATACTTTCTTAGGGCATCAAGAAATCATGGGAACAAAAACAGAAATACCTTTAATTAAACCTTTTTCTTACTATATTGATGAAGTTGAAAAAAGTCTTATTGAACATGGATATACTGTTGAAAGAAAAGGAGATAAGGTGAAATTCCTATGGGTAAATGATAAAGTAGCTATAGGAGATAATTTAGAAACTGATTTAGGACAAGTATATAACGTTACTACAAGTTTTCAAAATATTAGTTTTGAAGAAGAACTTAAGATAGCACAAGTTGTTAGAGATATAGTTAAGGTTGAAAGAGTTATTGTATTTGGAGGAACTAAGGCAACTACAGAAAGTATATTTGCTGCAGCAAGAGAAATTAATGGCGAGTATATGGGTATAGATGCTCCTTTATCTTTAGTTTATGAAGAAGGGTATATGGTAAGACATATGGGTTATGGAGTAGATCCTAATACTCAAATACCTAAAATATTATCTGATAATGGTATAGATGTAACTTTAATAGGTAAGGTTGCAGATATAGTATATAATGAAAAGGGTAAGAGCTTTATTAATCTTGTTGATACAAAAACTATACTTGAATTAACTTTAAAAGAACTTAATAATTTTAAAGGATATATGTGTATAAATGTTCAAGAAACTGATTTATCAGGACATGCACAGAATTCTAAGAGATATTCAAATATATTAACTATAGCTGATGAGTATATAGGAAAAATAATTGAAAAGTTAGATGATGATGACATACTTGTAATTACAGCAGACCATGGAAATGATCCTACTATAGGGCATTCACAACATACTAGAGAAAATACACCTTTAATGATATATAACAGAAAAAATCAAAATAAGGGTATAAAAGAAGTAGGACTTAGAGAAACTATGTCAGATACTGCTGCAACAGCACTTGATTATTTTGGATTAGAAAATACTTTAGAGCATGGAGAAAGTTATTTAAATAAAATATTAGATTAGTGGAAGAGTAGTGTAGCTACTCTTTTTACGTTAAAAGTAAATAATATTTTAGTTATAATAAAAAATGGAGCCAAAGCTCCATTTTATCTATTTACTTATTTTTTGATTGTGTATAATGAATCTAAACCTTTGTAGATAGCTTCTCCAGCTAAATCGTCTTCGATTCTTAATAATTGATTATATTTAGCGATTCTATCAGTTCTTGAAGCAGATCCTGTTTTAATTTGTCCAGCATTTGTAGCTACTGCAACGTCTGCTATAGTATCGTCTTCAGTTTCTCCTGATCTGTGTGAAACAACTGCAGTGTATCCTGCTTTTTTAGCCATTTCAATAGCATCTAATGTTTCAGTTAATGTACCTATTTGATTTAATTTAATTAAGATAGAGTTAGCAATTCCTTTTTTAATTCCTTCTTCTAATCTCTTAGTGTTAGTAACGAATAAATCGTCACCTACGATTTGTATTTTCTTACCTAATTTTTCAGTCATTAATGCAAATCCATCCCAATCGTCTTCTGCAAGTCCATCTTCGATTGAAACTATTGGATATTTAGCACATAATGTTTCATACCAAGCAACCATTTCTTCTGAAGTTCTTTCAACTCCACCTTCTCTTTTGAATACATATTTTTTAGTATCTGCATTGTAGAATTCTGAAGATGCAGCATCTAATGCGAATGTAATATCAGTTCCTAATCTGTATCCAGCAGCTTCAACAGCTTTTGAAATGATGTCTAAAGCTCCTTCAGTTCCATTAATTTTACTTGGAGCATATCCACCTTCGTTACCAACGTTAGTTGAATCTCCATTAGCTTTTAATAATTTACCTAAGTGGTGGAATATTTCAGCACCCATTCTTAATGCTTCTTTATAAGTTTTAGCACCAACTGGTTGAACCATGAATTCTTGAACGTCAACAGCAGAATCAGCATGTGATCCACCATTTAAGATGTTCATCATAGGAACAGGTAATTCTTTAGCATTAACTCCTCCTAAGTATCTGTATAAAGGTAATCCTAATTGGTTAGCAGCAGCTTTAGCAACAGCTAATGAAACTCCTAAGATAGCGTTAGCTCCTAATTTTTCTTTATTAGGTGTACCATCTAATTCTATCATTAATTTATCTATTGCAACTTGATCTAATGCATCCATACCTATTACAGCTTCAGCTATAATATCGTTAACATTTTCAACTGCTTTTAAAACACCTTTACCTAAGTATCTTGATTTATCTCCATCTCTTAATTCAACAGCTTCGTGAACTCCTGTAGATGCTCCTGAAGGTACAGAAGCTCTTCCCATTGCTCCACCTTCTAAGTATACTTCAACTTCTACAGTTGGGTTTCCTCTTGAATCAAGAATTTCTCTTGCATAAATATTTTCAATTATAGTCATTTCAACCTCCAAAAAATTATTATTTATATGTTAATTATATCACGGAATATAAAAAAATACAATTAAATAATTAAGATATTTATACTGTTTTTTTTCTTTACATTCTGATATAATTAATACGAATAAGTTTTAAGAAAGGAATATTTATGAAATATAGATTCAGTGGAATAGATTGTTCTGATTGTTGTTTGAAAATAGAAAATAACTTAAAAAAACTAGAATATATTAAATATATTAGTTTAAGTTTTCAAACTAAAACTATGATAGTGGAATTTAAAAATGATGAAAATAAATTAAGTGAATTAATAGAATATGTAAAAAAATATGAAAATAATTTTAAAGTAGAAGAAATGCATGATTTTGAGTATAAGAAAGAATATGATGAATTAAATGAAAAAAGGATGCCTATGTATGTAGGGTTAGGCTTGTTTTTTATAGCCTTTTTTATAGATAAAATTTTATATTGGTTTCTTAAATTAGACTCAGATTTAAAACTTTATTTTACTCCTATGTATATAATTGTATATATAATAGTAGGATATCCAGTTTTAAAAAGTGCATTAAGTCTTGCACGTCGAGGTAATTTATTTAATGAAAAAACTCTTATGTCTGTTTCAACTATAGCAGCATTTTTATTAAGAGATTATGCTGAAGCATCAGCAGTTATGTTATTTTATACTGTAGGAGAATATTTCCAAGAATTATCAGTTTTAAGATCAAGGAGAGGGATAAGAGAACTTTTAGAAAATCAAAAAACACAAGTACATATATTAGATAAAAATACAAATGAAATTAAAGATAAGAATCTAAATGAAATTAATATAGGAGATATAATATATGTTAAAAATGGTGAAAGGATTGAATTTGATGGAGAAATCTATGTAGGAAATGCAGTACTTGATACATCCTTTATAACTGGAGAAGCAATACCTAAGGTATTTAAAAAAGGAGAAAGTGTGTTTGCAGGTATGGTAAATTTAGATTCACCTATTTCTATAAAAGTATCTAAAAGAATTGAAGATAGTTCAATAAATAGAATAATAGAAATGGTTGAAAATTCAACACATAATAAATCGGATTTAGAAAAATTCTTAACTAAATTTTCAAATTATTACACACCTATAGTATTTGCACTTGCTTTATTTAGTGTTTTAATAGTACCTATATTTTTCCCGATTATAGAATTTAAAGATGCTTTGTATAATGCTATTACACTACTTGTGGTTTCTTGTCCTTGTGCTTTAGTTCTTTCTGTTCCTCTTACATATTTTTCTGGAGTTGCAAGAGCTACAAAAGCTGGAATATTAATAAAGAGAAGTAATGTTTTTGATGATATAAATAAAATAGATAAAGTATTTTTAGATAAAACTGGTACTATTACAGAAGGTAAATTTAAGGTAAGTTCTGTTTATGAAAATTTAAAAGATATAGATATGAATTTAGATGAAATATATAAATATGTATATAATATAGAGAAAAGTTCTAATCATCCTATAGCTAAATCTATTGTAGAATTTATAAGTAAAAAATATTCATTAATTGAGTTTGAACAAGATGAAGAATTTTATGAATATTTAAGTTTATGTGAGCATTGTGGTTGCTGTCATGAAGCAAGTTCACATTTTAATAATAGTGTAGTTGTTAAAGAACATAATCCACGCGGACATTTTGTGGGAGATATGTGCGAAAATCATATGCATAGTTTAAAAAATTATGCTCATAGTGATTGTGGATGTGATGATCACAAAGATGTTAAAGAACATAATAAAAATGAATTTAATAAGATAGAAATTAAGGATATAAAAGAAATATTAGGTAAAGGAATAAGTGCTAATGTAGATGGAAATTATGTACTTATAGGTTCTAAAAAATTACTTTTAGAAAATAATGTTAATTTAGAAAATAATGGTTATGATTTTGAAAAAACAAAATCTTCTAATATAGTATATGTTTCTATAAATGGAGTATATGTGTTATCATTTGTTGTTAAAGATAAAATAAAAAATGATAGTAAATTAGCTATATCAGAAATGAAAAAAAATGGTATAAAAGAAGTTGTTATGTTAACTGGGGATAATGATGAAAGTGCAAAAGAAGTAAGTTATAATCTAGGTATAGATAGATATTATTCTAATTTATTACCAGAAGATAAGTTAAATATAGTTTTAAAAGAAAATTCTGATATAGTATTTATAGGAGATGGAATAAATGATGCACCAGCACTAGCAAATTCAAAAATTGGGGTAGCTATGGGTAAATCAGGTCAAGATATAGCTATAGAAACTGCAGATGTTGTATTTAGTGGTGATAGTTTAATGAAATTATCAGAATTGAAAAAACTTTCAAAGATTATGAGTAATATAATAATGCAGAATTTAACTTTTATTCTTTTAGTAAAAATTATAGTTATACTATTTGGTATGTTTAGCTTTATTTCAATGTGGTTTGCAGTATTTGCAGATGTAGGAGTAACTATAATAGCTGTAATAAATTCTATGAGAGTAAGAAATTCTGAATTGAGGTAGATAATATGTTGAATATAAGAAAAATAAAATTAGAAGATAAAAAAATATATTTAGAAATGGTAAATGAATTCTATAATTCAGAAGCTGTTTTACACTCGGTTGATGAAAATAATTTTATTAATACTTTTAATGAATTAATTAAAAGTGATGTTTATACAGAATGTTTTATTATAGAATATCATGATAAAATAGTTGGGTATACTTTAGTTTCTAAAACATATTCTCAAGAATCTGGAGGTATGGTTCTTTTAATAGAAGAAATATATATAAATGAAAAATTTAGAAGCAAAGGTATAGGAAAAGAAATATTTGGTTTTTTAAAAACGAGATATAGTAGTTATTCAAGAGTAAGACTTGAAGTTGAAATAAGCAATAAAAAAGCCATTAAACTTTATGAAAAATTAGGGTTTAATGAACTAAAATATATACAAATGATAAAGGAGTAAAGAATTATGAATTTTAGTATAAGTCCAGATAATACATTAGTATTGTGGTCTATAATTTTAGCAATAGCTACAGTTTCTATATATTTAGAAAATAGATTTACTGTAGTTAATAAAATTAGTGGTGCAATTATGGCTCTTTTAATAGCTATGCTTTTGTCAAATTTAAATATATTGCCACTAGAATCACCAGTTTATGATAATGTTTGGGGATATGTAGTCCCTATAGCTATTCCTCTTCTTTTATTTCAATGCGATATTAAAAAGATTTGGAAAGAAAGTGGAAGACTTGCAGCAATTTTCTTGTTAAGTTCAGTTGGGACAGTTCTTGGAGCAGTAATAGCATTTTTAATATTTAAAACATACTTGCCAGATGTAGCTAAAATAGCAGGAACTATGAGTGCATCATATATAGGTGGAGGAGTAAATTTTGTTGCTGTTCAATCTGCAGTTGGACTTGATAAAGTTATGACATCTGCTTTAATAGTGAGTGATAATTTATTAATGGTCCTTTATTTCTTTGTTTTAATAATAATGCCATCTATACCTTTTTTCAATAAGTATTTTATTAGAGAATATAAAGAAGGGGAAAAAACTGAAGATGAATTAAAATTAAAAGAAAGAAGACCAATAACATTAGAAGATATTACATATAATTTTACAATATCAGTTTTAATAGTTACAGTTTCATTTAAACTTTCAGATTTTATTGGAAGTATAAATTATGGAAGTACAGTTTTATCATTTATAGGAAATAAATATGTTTTACTTACTACAATAACAGTAGTAATTGTTAGTATATTTTCAAGATTTTTTGAAAAAATTGAAGGAACTCAACAATTAGGAACATTTTTAATATATATATTCTTTGGAGTTATAGGAATACCTGCATCTATATTATCTATAATAAAGAATTCTCCATTATTATTAGTATTTTGTGCAATAATGGTTATAGTAAATATGGCTGTAACATTAATATTTACAAAACTTTTAAATTTCTCATTAGAAGAAGCTATACTTGTTTCAAATGCTAATATTGGAGGACCAACTACAGCTACGGCTATGGCAATATCTAAAGGTTGGAATAAGTTTGTTGCACCAGTTATGCTTGTAGGTACTTTGGGTTACGTTATAGGTACATATATAGGAATGATGTTATTTAGATTTTTAGCATAATATAAAAGTCCCAATTTGGGACTTTTTATATTGATTATTTTAATTCTATAGTATCTATTATATTTCCATCTATAACTAGATTATACATAGACCCTGTAGATGCATCTATTATATATCCTAAAGGGAATAATATGTTACCTAATACAAAAGCAGTTTTATTGATTTTATTATCTATTTTTACTGTCTCATCTTTAGTTTTTATAGTATAATTAGCACTTTCCCAAAAACTATATTTTTTAGGAAGATAAATTTCTAATAAACTATTAGATTTAGATATAATATTGTTATTTTTATCTAAGATTATAATTTCTTTGTTAGTGTTAGAGTATATCTTAAATTTATGTTTATCTCCATTAACTATAGTTGAACAACTAGTTAAGAATATTATGGTTATTAATATTAAAATTTTTTTCATATTAAAAGTCCACCTTTATTCCACTTGAAATATTTACATTCAATGGATAAGAAACACCAATTTGAGAAACCCATAGATTTTTATAAGTCACATTTGCTGATGTGTTTATTATGAATTTATTACCTAGTTTATAATTACTATCAACAAAATTTGTATAACCAAATTTTAATTCTCCTGATAGTTTGATATCATCAACAATTTCTTTACCAGCTTCAAAATTTATAGAAGGGTAGATATAAACCTTTTTACTTTCTAAGTCTTTTGAAATAATAGGGTTAATTTGTCCAACTTCTAATCCAGCTCCAAAGTTTATAAACGTATCATTTGAAATATCAAACTTCTTATAAACTTCCATAGAACCGCTATAATTAAAATTAGAAGTTCCTTTTTGCAGAGATCCTATTCCAAAATTACCTAAAAACTTAACACCTGTATTTATTTTAGAAAAAGAAATCATGCTTAATGTTATAAAATATAATACTAAAATTTTTTTCATCATATTTTCCTTTCAAATATTTTTAATATATTATACTATTTTTATTTGAAAAATCAAAATTTTAGGGTATAATAAAAATGTAATAAAACTTAAGGAGGAAAAGATGAAAAAATTAATGTTATTAGCACTTCTAGTTAATTTAGGAGTTGTCGCAAATTCTGAAACTATATCGGAGATACAAGGAGTAAAAGTGAATTCAACTTTCGTAAATAAAGAAGTAAAAGATGTTATTGGTGTTGTTACTTTAGTTAAAAATGACACAGGATTTTTCATTCAATCTTTAAAGTCTGATAAAGATTCTAAAACTTCAGAAGGAATTTATATTGAAAATAAAGCTAAATTTGAAGTTAAGCCAGGTCAATTAGTTAAAGTTGATGGTAAGGTTATTGAAACATATATTAGCAAACCAGATCCTTCTCAGTTAACGGTTACAGCTATATCTGCATCAAAAGTAGAAATAGTTGATAACTCTAAAATGTACAAAATAGATCCGGTTGTTATAACTGGAAAAGAAACTCCAAGAAGAGTTCATAATGGTAATTTAAATTCATTAAATGTTAAAGAAAATGCTCTAGATTATTATGAATCTTTAGAGGGAATGGTAGTTCGTATTAAAAATCCTTTAATTACTGGATTTAAAGAAAAATATGGAGATATAGTAATAGTACCAAGTAATGGTAAATATGCTGAAACAAGAAGTAAAAATGGTGGAGTAGTATATAACAATTATGTTTATGAACAAACACAAAGATTAACAGTAACAACTAAACCATGGAAATTAACTCAAAAAGGTCAATTTAAAGAAGGAATAACACCTAACCCAGGAGATAAATTAAATGGTGATATAGTTGGAGTTATATATTATGAAAATTCAGAATACAGATTATACCCTATATCAGAATTCCCAGGAATTACAGATAGTAAAACTGCCCCTGAAGTTAATAAGTATAAATATAATCCTGAAATGTTAAATGTTGTATCATATAATATTGAAAACTTCTCTCATGCAGATGCACCTGAAAGAGTTGTAGAACTTGCAAGACAAGTAAAAACTGTTTTACAAACTCCAGATGTATTAGGATTAATAGAAGTTGGAGATGATGATGGTTCTAAGAAAAGTGATGTAGTTGATGCAACAGAAAATGTTACAGCTATAATAAATGAAATTAAAAAACAAACTGGAATAGAATATGGTATGATGACTGTTAGTCCACAAGATGGAAAAGATGGTGGATGGCCTGAAATGCATATAAGAAATGTTATTTTATATAGAAAAGATAGATTGACACCTGTTATGTTTAATCAAGGAGATTCAAAAGTTGATACTCAAGTTGTTAAAACTGATGGAATGACTCATTTAACATTTAACCCAGGAAGAATAGGAAATAATGATCCTGTATGGAATGAAGTTAGAAAACCAGTTATAGCACAATTTGATTTCCAAGGTAAAAATGTGTTTGTTATTGCAAATCACTTAAAATCTAAGAGAGCAGATTATAAGATATATGGAAGTCAACAACCAGTTGTAAGACATTCTGAAGATGTTAGAATTCCAGAGGCTCAAAGAGTAAATGAATTTGTACAAACTATATTGAAAGCTGATCCAAATGCTACAGTTATAGTTCATGGAGATATGAATGATTTTGAATTTTCACCAACTATTAAAGCTCTTAATGGTAATGTATTAATAGATACTATGTCTGAATTACCTAAGAGTGAAAGATATAGTTATGTATATCAAGGAAATTCACAAACTTTAGATAATATATTAATTAATAAAAAATATAAAGGTAAAGTAAATGTTGATGTTATAAGAATTAATTCAGAATTTACTCAATCTCAAGGTTCATTTAGTGATCATGATCCTATGTTTATACAATTCAAAGTTAAATAAGAATATATCTAATAATATAAGACATGCATCTAAAAATTTAGATGTATGTTTTTGTTTATGAATAGAATTGTTATTTAATTTCATTGTTATATATTTTAATCTAAACTTATTCAAGTAAAAAAAGGAGCCAGCAACACTGGCTCCTAAAGGGGGGGTTAATTGAGGTTGTCAACTTCCGTTGACAATGATTAGTATACACTATTTTTATTTTTTATGCAAGTATTTTTTATATGTTTGTAATTAAAAATTTATATACATTCTTTTATGTAGAACTAGAGTTATAATTTTTTGTAACTTTAAAACATTTATGGTATAATGATTACAAATGAGGTGATATGATGAAAAAGATATATTTGGCAGGTGGATGCTTCTGGGGTATGCAAGGATACTTTAATAGAGTACTTGGAATAGATAGAACAACTGTTGGTTATGCTAATGGAAATTCAGAAGATACTAATTATGAAATTCTTAAAGTAACAGATCATGCAGAAACGCTAGAAATTGAGTATGATACAAAACTCATATCTTTAGAAGAAATACTGTTAAGATTTTTTAAAGTAATAGATCCACTTAGTTTAAATAAACAAGGTGGAGATATAGGAAGACAATATAGAACTGGAATATATTATATAGATAATAAGGATTTAAAAATTATAAACAAAATATATAAATATATTGAAAATAAAATAGGGAAAGAACTTAAAGTTGAGGTGTTTCCTCTGAGTCAATATATTTTGGCAGAAGATTATCATCAAGATTATTTAGATAAACATCCTAATGGATATTGTCATATTAACTTATTATCTGTTATTGAACCGGTTTTTAATAAAAAATATGTAAGACCTAGTGATGGCGAAATAAGAAATAAATTAAGTGATTTTGAATATGATATATCACAAAATTCTGCAACTGAAAGACCTTTTACATCTAGTTTTGAACAATTTGATGAAAAAGGTATATATGTAGATGTTGTGACTTATGAACCCTTATTTTTATCAGATGATAAATTTGATGCAGGTTGCGGATGGCCTAGTTTTACAAAACCTATACTGACTGAAACTATAGCATATTATGAAGATAATAAATATGGTATGCATAGAACAGAGGTTAAAAGTAAAATAGGTAAATCTCATTTAGGACATGTTTTTAATGACGGTCCAAATGGTAAACTTAGATATTGTATAAATGGTGCAATTTTAAGATTTATACCATATAATAAACTAGATGAACTAGGTTATGGAGATTATAAAATATTATTTAATTAAAGGAGGATAATGTGGCAAAAGAAATACTTGAAAAAATTGAAAGTGTTGAAAAGCAAACTAAATTAGATTTAGATAATATTCAAAAATCTTTATCAAGTGAAGTAGAAGAGTTTAAAGTTAATTTATCATCTTCTTTTGAAGCTGAGATAAAAAAGTATAAAGAAGAATTATCTATAAAATTACAAAATGAAAAAGAAGATTTAATTACTGAATTAAAGTATAAATTAGAAAATGCAGATAAAATGGCAATAAATTTAGAAAACAAATTACTTGAAAATAAGGAAGAGATATTAAGTAAATTAAAAGATGTTTTAATGAAAGGATAATTTATGGCTATAGTTAAAGTTAAAAAATTTAATTTGATAACATTTAAAAATGAACTTAATGCCTTATTAAAAGAATTACAAAAATTTGAAGAAGTAGATTTTAGAGTATACGACTATAACCTTGATGAATATAAGTCAGAAAATAAAGAATATATAGAAGATGATTTATATAAATTAGAAAATATAATTAAAAAAATAAGAAAATATAGTAAACCGAAGTCAACTTTTAAATCTTTAAAAGAAGGAAAAAAAGAATTTACATACAGTGAACTTGAAAATTATGTTAAAAGTTTAAATGTATTAGAATTAGTTGACGAAATTAATAGGTTATTAAGTGAAAAAGAATTAAATAATAAAAAAATAGAAAATTTGAATAATGAAATAAATGAATATAGTAATTGGGAAAAATTAGATGTAATAGCTGATGATTTATATAAATTAAAAACAGTAGATATAAATTTAGGTACTATGTCTATTAAAAACTTTGATAAATTTATTATAGAAATAGATGAAAATTCAGAAGTTGAAATAATAAGTAAAAATAAAAAAGAAGTTAATTTTATATTATTTTCAAGTAAGAATTCAAATGCATTAGAAATTTTAAGATTATATAACTTTAATAAATTTACATCAAGACTTGATAAGAAAGTTATAAATATCATTGAAGATAAGAAAAATGAAATAGAAAAAGTTAAAAATGAAATGTTAAGTTTAGATGAAAAAATTTCAAGTTATGCAGATAAAATAGAAGATTTAGAAATTTCTTGTGAATATTATAGAAATTTAATATTACATGAAGAAACAAAAGAAATGTTTAAAAATACAGATAAATTAAGTATAGTTTCTGGTTATATACCTCAAAGTAGAGAAGATGAATTTGTTAAAAGAATAGAAAAAATTTGTTCTGATAACTATTATTTATCATATGAGGAATTTGATGAAAATGATAGAGATATACCAGTTAAATTAAAAAATAATAAGGTTGTTGAGCCTTATGAAATGCTTATAGGAACGTATTCATTACCTAAGTATAATGAAATAGATCCAACTATAATGGTTGCACCATTTTTCTGGTTATTCTTTGGTATGATGATGGCAGATATAGGTTATGGATTAGTAATGGCAGGAATATCTGTATTTGCACTTATATTCTTTAAGTTGGATAAGTCTACAAAGAATATGATTAAATTTTTAATGATGTTAGGAATATCAACTATATTCTGGGGATTACTATATGGATCATTCTTTGGATATGATTTTGATACACCATTACATATTTATTCACCAACTCAGAATTATCAACCTATAATGATACTTGCAATAACATTAGGAGTTATACATGTCTTTATAGCCCTTTTATTAAAAGCATATCTGCTTATAAGAAACAAGCAATATTTGGATATGATTTTTGATGTTCTATTTTGGATAGTAACACTTATTGCAACAGGTTACTATATATATGCTAAGGCAACTGGTATTACAGATAGTAGTGTTAATATATCTAAATATACTATGTATATATTTATGTTATTAATTATAGCAACTGGTGGTAGAGAAGCTAAAAGTTTAGGAGGGAAAATAGGACTTGGAACTTATGCCTTATATGGTATTTCAGGATATATGGGAGATTTAATTTCATATGTCAGACTTATGGCTCTTGGACTTTCAGGAGGATATATAGCATACTCTGTTAATACGATAGCATCTATGATAGGTAATCGTGGAATTATGATAATATTCATGTTACTTGTTCTTGTAATAGGGCATGGATTTAATTTATTCTTATCAGTACTTGGAGCATATGTTCATACTTCAAGATTGATATATGTTGAATTTTTCTCTAAATTTTATGAAGGTGGAGGAAAATCATTTAAAGATTTTAAAATAAAAGAAAAATATATAAACATTAAAAACAATTAGGAGGAACAAAATGATAAATTTAGAAACATTATTTGCAAACTTAGGACCAGCATTAGGTATTTTAGGAGCAGCACTTGCAGCAATACTTTCAGGAATAGGATCAGCAAAAGCAGTAGGAATGGTTGGGGAAGCTGCAGCAGGATTAGTTATAGAAGAACCAGAAAAATTTGGTAAATCTCTTTTATTCCAATTATTACCTGGTTCACAAGGATTATATGGATTTGTTATAGGATTACTTGCTACATTAAAAATAAGCTCATCAACTTCAGTTTTAAGTGGAGCAGCTATATTATTTGCTTGTCTTCCAATAGCATTTGTTGGACTTCATTCAGCTATAGCTCAAGCAAAAGTTTCAGTTGCAGGTATAACTTTACTTGCTAAAAATGAAGAACATCAATTTAAAGGTATAGTTTATGCGGTAATGGTTGAAATTTATGCCTTACTTGGTTTCGTTATATCAATACTATTATTAAATAATGCAGTAATAGGGTAGGTAGTTATGTCAAATTTAGATAATATAGTTAATAAGATAATAGCTGATAATGAAGAAAAGATAAAAGTCTTAAAATTAGAAGCTAATCACCAGATTCAAATTTTGAAATCTGAATTTGATGAAAAGATAAATAATGAAAAAAATTCTATTTTAAGAAAATTTGAATTAAATAAAACGTTAGAACTTGAAAGAATTCAATCAAGTACAGAATTAAAAGCTAATAATATATTACTTGCTAAAAAGCAAGAGTTAATTGAAAATATAGTAGAAGAATTAAAAGGAAAACTTAATAATATATCTATTAATGAAATGTATGACTTTATATTTTCAAACTTAGAAAAAAGAAATAAAAGTTTTGAAGATGAAGTAATATTATTGCCAAGTAGATATGAAAGTTTAAAAGATAAATTTAAAAATATTGAAATAACAGATGATGTAAAAAATGGATTTGTTATTAAATATAAAGGTATAGAAGAAAATTATACTTTTGATAGTTTAATTAACTATAAGAAAGAAGAATTAGAAGAAATTATACAAAAATATTTCAGTTAATAAGGAGGATGAGTATGAATAGAAATGACTTTATTTTACCTGTTTCTATAATCAAGGTTCAAGAGAAAAAACTTTTAACTGAGCAAAAATTAATTAAAATGTTAGAAACTAATACTTCTAAAGAGATTATTAAAATATTAAATGATACAGATTATTCGTATTCTATGATAGGTATAACTAGTGACGAAATGTATGAAAATATATTAGTTAATGAAACTAAAAGAGTATATAATTTTTCAAGAGAAATGGCAAAGGATTATCAAGATATAGTTGATATTTTAGCATTAAGATATGAATATCAAAATTTAAAGTTAATACTTAAAAATAGTAAGTCTAATTCTAATCTTGATGATTTAGTTATAGATACAGGAATTAAAAATAGAGAAAAATTAGATCAAAACTATAATTTGGTAAAAAATATTAAAGATAAACAAGTATCTGCAATAATTCTTGATAAATTATACTTTGAGCATATTTATGAACTTGCAAAAAAAATGAAAGATTTTGATATATTTACAAAATATGTAAAGATTTTAATTGATAAATATAATGTAGTTACATTTTTAAGATTAAAAAAACAAAACAAGAATATAGACTATATTGAAAATATATTTGTTGAAAATGGTAATATATCAAAAAATGAATTAATAAAAATATATGATAATAATAGTTCATATATAAATAATTTTAAAAAATATTCTGATAGTAAGGTTTGGGATATATTTGAAAAAGAGCAAAACATAGCTCTGATTGAAAAAATGTATGATAATATGGTTATAAATCTTGCAAGAGATTATAGAAATGTAACTATAGGGCCTGAACCAATATTTACATATATACTAGCAAAGGAATATGAAATGCGTGCATTAAGATTAATACTATCATCTAAAATAAATTCTATAAATCCTGAAGATATAAAGGGTAGAATGAGAGGTGTATATGTATAAAATAGCAGCGATAGGAGATAGAGATACGGTTATATCATTTAAAGTTTTAGGAATAGATGTATATAGTATAGAAAACTTTGAAAATGATGAATTAATTTCACAAAAAATTAAAGCAACAGTAGATAATTTAGCTTCAAATGGATATGGTATAATTTTTATTACAGAAGAATATGCACAGAAATCAGTTGAAGTTATAGAAAGATATAAAAATGAAGTTTTACCTATAATTACACTTATACCTAATAATAAGGGAAGTTTAAATATAGGGATGAATAAAATAGATGAAAATATAGAAAAGGCTATAGGGACTAATATATTTTAATTGAAAGGAGTATTGGTTTGAAAGGTAGTATAATAAAAGTTTCAGGACCTTTAGTAGTAGCTGAAAACATGTCACATGCTAATGTATTTGATATGGTTTGGGTTGGAAACAGCAGATTAATAGGAGAAATAATAGAAATGAGAGGAGATAGAGCCTCTATTCAAGTATATGAGGAAACTACAGGATTAAGTACTAACGAACCTGTAGTAACTACAGGTATGCCACTTTCGGTTGAACTTGGACCTGGATTACTTGAAAATATGTTTGATGGTATACAAAGACCATTAGATAAAATACGTGCTAAAGTTGGAGATTTCCTTTTAAAAGGAGTTGAAGTTAATGCACTTGATAGAGAAAAAGTTTGGGAATTTAATGCAACTAAAAATATAGGAGATTTTGTATCTAGTGGATATATTTTGGGTGAAGTTCCTGAAACTTCAGTAATAACTCATAAAATTATGGTTCCAGTAGGAATAGAAGGAACTATAAAAGAAATTAAAAGTGGTTCATTTACTGTTGAAGAAACTATTGCAGTTATAGAAACTAAAAATGGTTTAGTAAATGTAAATATGATACAAAAATGGCCAGTAAGAAAAGGAAGAAAATATTTAAAGAAAATAAATCCAGATGAACCATTAATTACAGGTCAAAGGGTTATAGATACATTTTTCCCTGTAACTAAAGGAGGAACTGCTTGTGTTCCTGGACCTTTTGGATCTGGTAAAACAGTAGTTCAACATCAATTTGCAAAATGGGGAGATGCTCAAGTAGTTGTATATGTTGGATGTGGAGAACGTGGAAATGAAATGACAGATGTTTTAATGGAATTTCCTGAAATTATAGATCCAACAACTGGACAATCTTTAATGAAAAGAACAGTATTAATTGCAAATACTTCAAATATGCCAGTTGCTGCTCGTGAGGCATCAATTTATACAGGTATAACTATAGCAGAATACTTTAGAGATATGGGATATTCTGTTTCAATAATGGCAGATTCTACATCTCGTTGGGCAGAGGCACTACGTGAAATGTCTGGTCGTCTTGAAGAAATGCCAGGAGATGAAGGTTATCCAGCATATTTATCATCTCGTGCAGCTGATTTCTATGAAAGAGCAGGTAAGGTAGTATGTCTTGGTGAAGATGAAAGAATAGGAGCATTAACTGTAATAGGTGCGGTATCGCCTCCAGGTGGAGATATATCAGAACCAGTATCACAAGCAACATTACGTATAGTTAAAGTATTCTGGGGACTTGATGCACAACTTGCATATAGAAGACATTTTCCGGCTATTAACTGGTTAAATTCTTATTCACTATATCAAACTAAGGTAGATGAATGGATGGATAATAATATATCAAGTGAATTTTCTAAGAATAGAACACAAGCTATGAAACTTTTACAAGAAGAATCAGGACTTCAAGAGATAGTAAGACTTGTAGGTAAAGATACTTTATCATTTGAAGATCAATTAAAACTTGAAGCAGCTAAAAGTATTAGAGAAGATTACTTACAACAAAATGCCTTCCATGAACAAGATACATATACATCTTTAGCTAAACAAGATAAAATGTTAAATATGGTTTTAAATTTCTATTTTGAAGCTAAAAAGGCTTTAAAAGCTAATGTATATTTAAATGATATATTAAAATTAGATGTAAGAGAAAAAATAGCAAGAGCTAAATATTTATCTGAAGAAGAAATATATAAGATAGATGAAATAAATAAAGAATTAAATGAAGAAATTAAAGAATTAATCTCTAAACAAGGGGAGGTAATATAGATGATAAAAGAGTATAAAACTATTAATGAAATAGTTGGGCCTTTGATGACTGTTGAAGGAGTTGAAGGTGTAAGTTATGATGAATTAGTTGAAGTAGAAACTCAAAATGGAGAAATTCGTTTAGGTAAAGTTTTAGAAATTAATGAAGATAAAGCTATATTACAATTATTTGAATCTCCTGCTGGAATAAATATGAAAGATTCTAAAGTTAGATTCTTAGGTAAACCTTTAAAATTAAGAGTATCAGAAGATATGATAGGTAGAGTATTTGATGGGCTTGGAAGAGAAAAGGACAATGGACCTAAAATAGTTGCTGAAAAATCATTAGATATTAATGGACTAGCATTAAATCCAGTTGCAAGAGATTATCCATCTGAGTTTATCCAAACGGGTGTTTCTGCAATAGATGGACTAAATACTTTAGTTAGAGGTCAAAAATTACCTATATTTTCAGGTTCTGGATTACCTCATGCTGAACTTGCAGCACAGATTGCAAGACAAGCTAGAGTTTTGGGAACTGATGAAAAATTTGCTGTTGTATTTGCAGCTGTTGGTATAACTTATGAAGAAGCAGAATTCTTTATAGAAGACTTTAAAAAGACAGGTGCGATAGATAGAGCAGTTCTATTTATTAATCTTGCAAATGATCCAGCTGTTGAAAGAATTTCAACACCAAGAATGGCACTTACTTGTGCAGAATATTTAGCATTTGAAAAAGGTATGCATGTTTTAACAATAATTACAGATTTAACTAATTACTGTGAAGCACTACGTGAAATATCGGCTGCAAGAAAAGAAGTTCCAGGAAGAAGAGGGTATCCAGGATATCTATATACAGATTTATCAACTCTTTATGAAAGAGCAGGTAAGTTAAAAGGGAAACCTGGAAGTATTACTCAAATACCAATACTTACAATGCCTGAAGATGATAAAACACACCCAATTCCAGATTTGACTGGATATATTACAGAGGGACAAATAGTTTTATCAAGAGAATTATATAAGAAAAATATAATGCCACCTATAGATGTTTTACCATCTTTATCAAGACTTAAGGATAAGGGTATAGGAAATGGTAAAACACGTGAAGATCATGCTGATACAATGAATCAATTATTCTCAGCTTATGCAACTGGTAAAGAAGCAAAAGAATTAGCTGTAATATTAGGAGAATCTGCTCTTTCTGATACAGATAAACAATTTGCTAAGTTTGCAACTGAATTTGAAGAAAAATATGTAGGTCAAGGATTTGAAACTAATAGAACTATAATAGACACTTTAGAATTAGGTTGGGATTTATTAAGAATACTACCAAGAACAGAATTAAAGAGAATAAGAGATATGTATTTAGAAAAATATCTTGAAAAAAAGGATAATTAGTTATGGCTAGATTAAATGTTAATCCAACAAGAATGGAACTAAGTAAATTAAAAATAAAGTTAGTTACAGCTAAAAAAGGTCATAAGTTATTGAAGGATAAACAAGATGAATTAATGCGTATATTTATAGAAACTATAAAAGAAAATAAGAAAATGCGTGAAAAAGTAGAAGAAAAATTAAAAATAGCTTTGAAAAATTTTGCGATTTCTAAATCTTTAATATCTGAAGCTACATTTGAAGAAGCTATTGCGATACCTAAGATTAAATATGAAGTTGACATAGATACACAAAATGTTATGAGTGTTAGAATACCTAAATTACATTTAGAACAAATTGGAGATGAAAATGATATATATCCATATTCTTATGCTCAAACATCATCTGAACTTGATTATGCTTTAGAAGATATTAGTTCTGTTATGATGGATTTATTAAAATTATCAGAAATAGAAAAGTCTACAGAACTTATGGCTGATGAAATAGAAAAAACAAGACGTAGAGTTAATGCATTAGAATATATGACTATACCTCAACTTGAAGAAACTATTAAATTTATTAGAATGAAACTAGATGAAAATGATAGAGCAAGTATAATAAGATTAATGAAAGCTAATATTAATTAAAATAGAGAGTTATGACTCTCTATTTTAATATAAGTTAAATAATTGTAATAATTTTCTAAATGTATCTTGTCCGTCAAGACAAGTATCTATTAAATAACCAGGTTCATTTTCCCATTCTCTTAATCCTCTATAATAATAATATTTTTTGCTATCTTCAATTATAAAAGGAACTATATTATATTTTAAACATTCTTTAAAAGCTATTAATCTACCTACACGACCATTCCCATCTTGGAATGGATGTATAGATTCAAAATCATGATGAAATTTAATAATTTCTTTAATAGTTATTTCTGAATTAATATATGAATCAATCAATTGTTTCATAGCATTACTAACATTTTCAGGTTTTGTTGTTTCTTTACCACCTACGATATTTTCTTTTGATTTATAATCACCTATATTAAACCATGATAGCTCTTCAGCTTTTGTATTACGTTTCAATAAATAATGGATTTTTTTAATTATTTCTTCATTTAGAGGTTCCTCTGCTACTTCTATACAATAATCAATAGCTCTGAAATGATTAATAGTTTCTATTATATCATCAACTGGTAATGAATCTTTAGTATTAATTGTTTTTGTATCAAATATCATTCTTGTTTCTTCTTCACTTAGTTTGCTACCTTCAATATGATTAGAGTTAAAAGTTATTCTAACTTGAATTTCATGATATAGTCCACCAGAAATTTTATTTTCCTTTTCTTCTGCCAATCTTTGAAGAATAGGATTTTTAGATACTTTTATATATATATCTTTTTCATCACATGAAAAAAAATCACATATTTTTTTAATTACAAAATTTGATATTTTTTCACCACGAGAAATTTTAGAAATTGTTCTTGATGATATGTTTAATAAAGTTGTTAAATCTGATTTTTTTAGATTATTCTTTTTTAGTAGTATATATAGACCGTCATATTTATACATAATTAACCTCCGTTTCTTTACTTATTATATAATTAAAATTTTGAAAAGTAAAGAAAAATAAAAGATTATAATTTATATATAAAAAAATTTTTTTTGAAAAAAAATATATTTTAAAAATTAAAAAATGAAAAAAATTTTCAAAATTAATTTGACTTTTTAAATTTTCGAGGTATACTTATCTTGAAGGATGAAATATTTGATTATAGGAGAGTAGAGATGGCAGAAGTAATATTAAAAGGGGTAGAAAAAGAGTATCCAAATGGATTCAAAGCAGTACATGGGATAGATTTAGAAATAAAAGACGGAGAATTCATGGTATTTGTAGGGCCATCAGGATGTGCAAAATCAACAACATTAAGAATGATAGCAGGACTAGAAGAAATAACAGGAGGAGAAGTATACATAGGAGATCAACTAGTAAATGATGTACCACCAAAAGATAGAGGAATAGCAATGGTATTCCAAAACTATGCACTATATCCACATATGACAGTATATGAAAATATGGCATTTGGATTAAAATTAAAGAAGACACCGAAAGAAGAAATAGATAGAAGAGTAAAAGATGCAGCAGCAAAGTTAGAAATAACAGAGTTATTAGATAGAAAACCAAAAGAAATGTCAGGAGGACAAAGACAAAGGGTAGCATTAGGACGTGCTATAGTAAGAGAACCAAAAGTATTCTTATTTGATGAACCATTATCAAACTTAGATGCAAAACTAAGAGTATCAATGCGTGTAAGAATAACACAATTACATAAAGAGTTAAAGACAACAATGATATATGTAACACATGATCAAGTAGAAGCAATGACAATGGGAGATAGAATAACAGTATTAAAATTAGGAAGAATAATGCAAGTAGATACACCATTAAACTTATATCATAAACCAGCAAATAAATTTGTTGCAGGATTTATAGGGTCACCAACAATGAACTTATTAGAAGCAACATTGGTGGAAAAAGAAGGAAAGGTATATGTAGATATAGATGGATCACAAGTGGAGCTAGCATCAAATAAGGCAGAAAAGGTAAGAGGGTATATAGGAAAGAGAGTAATATTTGGAATAAGACCAGAAAATATAGTGACAACAAAAGAAGAAAGTTCATATAGTGTAGAAGGGGATATATCAGTAGTAGAACAAATGGGAAATGAAGAATATATATACTTTATGTTAAATGGAAATCAAATGACAGCAAGAATGAATGTAGATGGAATAAGTGATACAAATAAACAAGGAAGAGAAAGATTTTACTTTGACACATCACGTTCACACATATTTGATATAGAAACTGAAGAAAATATCAGTTTATAATTTAGTTGTTTCTTTCTTTAATTTATAATTTTTTGGTAGTAGATTAATGCTAGTCTACTACCTTTTTTTTATTAATTGTGATATAATGAAATAAAAACGAAAGAGGTATAAAATGTCAGAAATATTAAAAAGAAGTCAAGTTGATCCTAAAATGACTTGGGATCTAACAACTATATTTAAAAATGATGAAGCTTGGGAAAAAGAATTAGATTTAATAACTAAAGATTTAGAACAAATAACTAAATATGAAAATACTATGCTTGATAGTAAAGAAAATATTAAAACTGTACTTAAATTTGAAGAAGAATTAGGTAACAGAGTTGCAAGAATATATACTTATGCACATTTAAAAAATGATGAAGATACAACAAATTCTAAATATCAAGAGTATAATTCAAAAGCAGTTGCTCTATATACAGATTTTGAAACTAAAACAGTATTTGTTTCTTTATCATTACTTGAATTAACAGAAGAACAAGTTAAGGAATATTTTGCTGATCCAGAACTTAAAATATTTGAATTCTTTATGGAAAAATTAATAAAAAGTAAAGAACATGTTTTAAGTAAAAAAGAAGAAGAAATTATAGCTAATATGGGACATATTATGCAAACTCCTTCAAAAACGTTCTCAATGTTAAATAATGCAGACATTAAATTTAATGATGTGGTAGATTCTAAAGGTGAAGTATTACCTATGAATCATTCAAGATATCAAGTGTATATGGAATCAAATGATAGAGTTTTAAGAGAAAATGCATATAATAGTATGTATGAGGCTTATAAAAATTTAAAAAATACATTTGCAGCAACTTTAGAAGGTGTAGTTTTAAATCATATGGTAACAGCTAAATTAAAAAAATATACATCATCAAGAAATGCTGCCTTAACACATAACTATATTGATGAGAAGGTTTATGATGCTTTAATTCATGCAGTAAATGATAAATTACCATTATTACATCAATATATAGAATTAAGAAAGAAACTTCTTAAGGTTGATGAAATACATATGTATGACTTACATACTAATCTTGTTGATAATGTAGATCTTAAATTTACTTTTGAAGAAGCAAAAGAAATAATTCTTGAAGCAATTTCTGTATTAGGTGAAGAATATGTTGGAATAGTTAAAAGAGCCTTTGATGAAAGATGGATAGATTATGCTGAAAATGAAGGTAAGAGAAGTGGAGCATATTCTAGTGGTAGTTATACAACTAATCCATTTATATTAATAAGTTGGAAAGGAACTATAGATAATTTATTTACTTTAATACATGAATTAGGACATAGTTTACATAGTTATTATACAAGAAACTTCCAACCTGCAGTTTATGGATATTACACAATATTCTTAGCAGAAGTTGCAAGTATAACAAATGAAGTTTTATTAAATAATTATTTAATGAATAAATATAAAGATAATAAAGAGGTTAAAGCTTATCTTTTAAATAATAATTTAGATAGTATAAGAGGAACTTTATTTAGACAAACTCAATTTGCTGAATTTGAATATGAAATGCATAAATCTCTTGAAGAAGGTAAACCTTTAACAGCAGATTATTTAACTAAGTTATATGGTGAAATAAATGAGAAATATTATGGTAAGAGTGTGACTTATGATGATAATATACCTTATGAATGGTCAAGAATACCACACTTCTATTACAACTTCTATGTATATCAATATGCTACAGGAATATCTGCAGCATATGCATTTGCACATAGAATATTAACTATGGGTGAAGAAGCTGTAGAGTTGTATAAAGGATATTTAAAAGCAGGAGCTAGTAAATATCCGTTAGATGTATTAAAAGAAGCTGGTGTTGATATGAGTACAAATGACCCAGTATATTCATGTCTTGCGATATTTGAAGAAAATTTAAAAGAATTTGAAAAATTAATATAATGAAAGGGATTCCGTAAGGAATTCTTTTTATTTAACATCTATTTTTTCTTTATTTTTTACCACTATCGTGATATAATAAAATGATAAAAAATGTAAAAAATGGAGATAAATATGAATTTAGAAAAACTTTATCAACAAACTATATTAGAATATAATCGGAGTGACTTAAAAAAAGAAATAGATGATCCTACAGATGTTGAAAGAGGACATAATCCTAGTTGTGGAGATGATTTAAGTTTAGTTCTTAAGATTGATGGTAATAAGATTGTTGATGCATCATTTTTAGGTAATGGTTGTGCTATATCTACTGCATCATCAGCTATGCTTGTAGAGTTAATAAAAGATAAAGATGTAGATTTTGCTAAAAAGTTAGTTACTGCATTTTTTAAAATGATGAAAAGTGAAAGTTTAACTGAAGATGAAAGAAATATTTTAGGAAATGCTGAAATTTTAGAAATAACAAAAGATATGCCTGCAAGAATAAAGTGTTCTACACTAAGTTGGCATAGCCTTAAAGTAATTTTAGAAAAATATTGAGGTAGAATATGAGTAAATTGATAATAATAGAAGGTACTGATAGTAGTGGTAAACAAACACAAAGTCAAAAGCTTTATGAAAGATTAGTACATGATAATTTAAAAGTTAAAAAAATAAGTTTTCCAGATTATGATTCAGATTCATCTAGTCTTGTTAAGATGTATTTAAATGGTGATTTTGGTAAAAAACCAGAAGACGTAAATCCATATACTGCATCAAGTTTTTATGGTGTAGATAGATTTGCTTCATATAAAATGAAATGGGAAAAAGAATATAAAGAGGGTTATTATATAATAAGTGATAGATATACTACTTCTAATATGGTCCATCAATGTTCAAAAATATCTGATAGTAAGGATAAAAATGATTTTTTAACTTGGCTTGAAGATTTTGAATATAATAAACTAGAGTTACCTAAACCTAATATGGTTATATTTCTAAATGTACCTATAGATTATACTGTTAATTTAATGAAAAATAGGGAAAATAAAATAACCGGAGAAGAAAAAAAAGATATACATGAAAGTAATGTACAGTATTTAAAGAATTCATACTATAATGCTCTTGAAATAGCTAAAAATAAAGGGTGGATAATAGTAGACTGTGTTGAAAATAATGAGATGAAAACTATAGATGAAATACATGAATTAATATATTCTAAAATTAAGGAGGAATTTAATGAAGTTTGATACTTTAAAAGGAATGAAAGACACATATTTTGATGATATGGCAAAATATGAATATATAATTAATACGGCTAAAGAGATTTTTTCTAAATATAGTTATGATAGAGTTATGACTCCTATACTTGAAGAAACAAGTCTTTTTAAAAGAGCTGTAGGTGATGAAACAGATGTTGTTTCAAAAGAAATGTATACATTTATAGATAAGGGTGATAGAAGTGTAACTTTAAGACCTGAAGGTACAGCTGGTGTTGTAAGAGCATATTTAAATGCAGGATTACATAAATCAAATCCCAATGTTAAATGGTACTATTATGGACCTATGTATAGATATGAAGCACCTCAAAAAGGTAGATATAGAGAATTTCATCAAGTTGGTATAGAAAGTTTGGGTATAAGAACACCTTTAATTGATGCAGAAATTATAAAAATGGCTTGTGAATTTCTTGAAAAATTAGGAATTAATGATTTAGTTGTTGAAGTTAATTCTTTAGGAAATATAGATTCAAGATTTAGATATATAGAAGAATTAAAAAAATATCTTAAAGTTAATTTTGATGGATTAAGTAATGATTCTAAAATAAGAAGTGATAAAAATCCATTAAGAGTATTAGATTCTAAAGATGAAAATGATCAAAAAATATTATTAAATGCTCCAATGTTGCATGATTTCTTTGATGAAGAAAGTAACAAATATTTTGAAGATTTAAAATATTATTTAGAAAAATTTGAAATAAATTATGTAGTTAATCAGAAACTTGTAAGAGGTTTAGACTATTATTCAGATACAGTATTTGAAGTTAAATCTTCAAAATTAGGAGCACAATCTACTGTTCTTGCTGGGGGAAGATATGATAGATTAACAGAAATATTAGCTGATGTTAAAATACCAGGAATAGGATTTGCTGCAGGTATAGAAAGATTATCTTTACTTATTGATGATGAATTAATTAAAAAAGAGAATAAAAAAATATTTGTTATATATTTTGAAGAAACTAAAGACTATTTTATCAATACACTTAATACTTTAAGAAAACATAATATCAATGTTGAATTTGAATATGCACCTAAAGGATTTGGAACACAAATGAAAAAAGCAAATAAGATAGATGCTAAATATGTATTGATTTTAGGTGAAGATGAAATGAAAAACAATAAGCTATCTATTAAGAATTTTGAAGATGGTAGTCAAGAAATATTAACAATTGATGAAGTTATAGAAAGGATAAAATAATGTATAGAACGCATAAACTTAATGAATTAAGAATTTCAAATGTAGGAAATACCGTTAAAGTATCAGGATGGGTTGATAAAGTACGTGATTTAGGTCATTTTGTATTTATAGATTTAAGAGATAGATATGGTATAACACAAATATTGGTAAATGAAAATTCGCCAAAAGAAGTATTAGAAAAAGCTAAAAAATTAAAAAATGAATATGTAATTGAAGTTAATGGTACAGTATCAGAAAGAAGTAGTAAAAATCCTAATTTAGAAACAGGGGATATAGAAGTTTTAGCTTTAGATATTAACGTTTTATCTGAATCTAAACCATTACCATTTGAAATTTCAGAAAATAATTTAAATGAAAATATTAGATTAACTTATAGATATTTAGATTTAAGAAGAAAAAGAATGTTAAATAATATTAAAAAAAGAAATGATATGCTATTTTCTATAAGAGAATTTATGAATAATGAAGGATTTTTAGATATAGATACTCCTATACTTGGTAAGGCTACTCCTGAAGGTGCGCGTGACTTTATAGTTCCAAGTAGAATACAAAAAGGAGATTTTTATGCTCTTCCTCAATCTCCACAATTATTTAAACAAACATTGATGGTTGCAGGAATGGATAAGTATTATCAACTTGCAAAATGTTTCAGAGATGAAGATTTAAGAGGAGATAGACAATTTGAGTTTACTCAACTTGATTTAGAAATGTCATTTATACATCAAGAAGATATATTAGAATTAGTTGAAAGATTAGCTAAAAAAGTTTTTAAAGATGTAACTGGTGAAGAAAAAAATGAAAAATTTGAAAGAATAACATATGATTATGCTATGAATAATTATGGTTCAGATAAACCAGATTTAAGATTTGATATGAAAATAAAGAACATATCAGATGTAGTAAATGGGAAAGGCTTTGTAGTATTTGATGAAGCAATTGCAAACGGTGGTAGTGTTAGAGCCTTAGTTTGCGAAGATAAAGAATTTTCAAGAAAGAAAATAAAAGATTTAGAAGATTTTGTTAAGGTTTATTATAAAGCAAAAGGGCTTGCATATATTAAAAAACTTGAAGATGGAAGTATAAATTCACCTATTTCTAAATTCTTTGATGAAGAAACTATGAATAATATAGTAAATTCATTAGAAATGAAAAATGGAGAAATTGCCTTTATACTATCAGATAAAAATAAATTAGTTTTAGATGCCCTAGGAGCTTTAAGATTAAAACTTGGTGATGAATTAGGATTAATTAATAAAGATGAATTTAAATTCTTATGGGTAGTAGATTTCCCTATGTTTGAATATTCTGAAGAAGAAGGTAGATATCTTGCACAACATCATCCATTTACTTCTCTTAAAAAAGAAGATGTTCAGTATCTATATTCAGGTGAACTTGAAAAAATTAAATCAGAATCTTATGATTTAGTTTTAAATGGTTATGAAATAGGTGGAGGATCTATAAGAATACATGATAGCCAGCTTCAATCAAAAGTATTTGATACATTAGGATTATCTAAAGAGGAACAACTTGATAAGTTTGGATTCTTCTTAGAAACACTAAGTTATGGAGTACCACCACATGGAGGGTTAGCTTTTGGTATAGATAGATGGTTAATGGCTATGCTTAAAGAAAATTCTATAAAAGAAGTAATACCATTCCCTAAAACTAATAAGGGTCAAGATTTATTAACAGGAGCACCAGCTGATATAGATAGAGCTCAACTTGAAAATGAATTGAAATTACAAAAAATAAATGAAGATAAATAATGTGTTAAGGATTAATTTCTAATAGAGATTAATCCTTTTTATTTATAAACAAAAAAGGACATAAGTCCTTAGCCAAGATACCGGAGTGATGTGGATTTGGTCGCCTTAAAAAGCACGTGGCAGTCATATATCTAATTATTATAAGATCCGTATAAGCTCTAAGTCAAATCGTGATTTCCTTAAGTATAAAAAGACAGGGACAACCCCAAATATAAAAAGTAAAGCCCAAAAAATATTTATCACTATTCCGTATATCCTCGCACATTTATTATAGCATATTATATATTTTTTTCAAGTCCTTGATAAAAAAATGTAATAAAGGTATACTATAGGTATATATAAATGAAAGTAGGAAACAAAATGGCTAAAATAAAAATATTAGATGAAAGTATTTCAAATATTATAGCTGCAGGAGAAGTAGTTGAAAATCCATCTAGCATGATAAAAGAATTATTAGAAAATTCATTAGATGCAAAGTCAACAAATATAATAATAGAAGTTTTAAATGGAGGAACTTATGTAAAAATATCTGATAATGGTGTAGGTATGGGTAAAGATGATGTTCTTTTAAGTATAGAAAGACATGCAACATCTAAAATATTTAAAAAAGAAGATATTTTTAATTTAAGTACCTATGGATTTAGAGGTGAGGCATTAGCTTCTATTGCATCTGTTTCAAAACTTTCGATTTCAAGTAAACAAGCTGATGATAAAATGGGGACTATATTAAATTCTTATGCAGGAGTTGTTAGAAAATATGAAGATATTTCAAGAAGTAATGGTACAGAAATTGAAATAAGAGATCTTTTCTATAATCTACCAGCAAGAAAAAAGTTTCTTAGAAAAGATTCTACAGAAAATAATAAAATTAAAGATATAGTTTTAAAGGAAGCCTTAGCTAATTCTAATGTTTCAATTACTTTATACATAGATGGTAAACAAAGTTTGAAAACTAGTGGAACTAATATGGAAACTACAATATTTGAACTTTTTGGGAAAAATGTATTAAAAAATCTAACTAAGTTTAAATACGGATATTTGTGTAATGTTGAAATATTGAGATCATCAAAAGAATATATATTTACTTATGTTAATGGGAGATATGTTAAATCAAATGTTATAGAAAGAGCAGTTATTGATGCATATTACACTAAATTAATGAAAGGTAAATATCCTTTTGTTATTATTAACTATAATATTAACCCAAATGAAATAGATGTAAATGTACATCCTTCAAAGAAATTAGTTAAATTTTCTGATGAAAGAATAATATATAATGATATAAAAGGAAGCATTGATGATTTCTTTTATGAATATGATAGAAAAAATTGGCAACCAGTTTTAAAACCTAAATTTGATGACTTTAATAATTTAGATGATATACCTAAGAATCAAGTAAGTCTATTTAAAGATGAAGTAAATACTTTTAAAACTATTGAAGATGAAAGAAAAACAGAAATAGTTGAAGAAAATTCTGTTGAAATTATACCTAGTTATGAAGTTGAGGAAAATCTTAGTGTTAAAGAAAGGTTAATAGCAGAAAGTGATAATGAAGATAATCAGTATATGCAAGGTTTCTTTGAAAAAGGAAATGGTACTAATATTAAATATGATGTTTTAGGTCAAATATTTAATACATATATACTTGTAAATAGAAATGATACACTTGAAATATATGATCAACATATAATACATGAAAGATTACTTTATGAAGAATTAATGGATTCATATAAGAAAAAGGAATTTAGTTCACAGTTATTACTTATGCCAGATATTATGGAGCTTATTCCTCAAGATAAAGATTTAGTTATAACTCATTTAGATGTATTTAATGAATTTGGATTTGAAATAGATGAAATATCAGATAAAAAAATAGCTATACGTGCAGTACCTAATTTTAATTTTAGAGAAAGTATAGAAAATATAATCTATAAAATAATTGAAGATTTGAAAAATAAGGATAAAGTTGGAGATATCAGAGAAAAAATATTAATATCAATGTCATGTAAAGGAGCTATTAAAGCTGGTCAAAAACTTACAATGGATGAAATGCAGAATATGGTTAGAAGATTACATGAAGTTGGAAAATATACTTGTCCTCATGGTAGACCCATAATTACAAAAATAACAAAATATGATTTAGATAAAATGTTTGGTAGAGTAAAATAAATATTCTTGACAATTTCATTTATCTATGTATATAATCATTAATGATTGAGAAGGAATAATATGGTTAAAATTAATATAATTTGTATAGGGAAAATTAAAGAAAAATATATTGAAGAAGGAATAAATGAATTTAAGAAAAGACTTTCAAAATATATAAAACTTAATATAATAGAATTAAAAGAAGAAAATGATGATAATATTAAGGTAAGTATTGAAAGAGAAAGTGGTTACATTTTAGATTCCATATCTAAGAATAAAGGATATAATATTTTGCTAGATCTTAGGGGGAAAAATATATTTAGTCCTGAATTATCAGAAAAAATATTTGGATTAACTTTAACAACAAGTACTATTAATTTAATAATAGGTGGTTCAAATGGAGTAAGTGATAATGTAAGGCAGGAAATGGATTTTTTACTTTGTTTTTCTAAAATGACCTTCCCACATCAATTAATGAGATTGATATTACTAGAACAAATCTATAGAGCTGTATGTATTCATAATAATATAAAGTATCATAAATAGGAGGAAAAATGTATACAATAGAAGATGAATTTGAATATGAAATTGATGGGAGTATTGAATACTTTACATGTATAGCTGAACATACATACTTAGGTGTAGAATACTTAATTTGTGAAAGTGAAGATGGAACAAGAAGAGTTTTCTATTATGATAATGATATGACAGATGAAAAATTAAATTTAATAGATGATGAAGAGGAAGAAGAAACAATTTTAGATAATTATCAAGAAGAGTTATATAAATCAGAAGAAAAATCTTTTGAGTATTGGGAAGATAATGATTACACTTCTGATTATGAAGGATTTGATAATGATACAGACTTAGATGATGAAGAACATTTAGGTGATGATGAAATGGTATTTTTAGATGATTATGAAGAAGATGAAGAATTAGATGAGTTTTTAGATGACTTATTTGATGATGAATTTGAGGATAAAGATTAATGGAAATAGAGTTTTTAAACTTATTAGATAACGAAAGATCTGTTCATAATATAGAATGTTTAATGAAAGAAAATAAATATAAGTTTTCTATAGAAAAAGATGAATATGAAATAAGCATATTTGATAATGAATTACATATATCAAGAATGGGTGAAATATCATATATTAATAAACATAAAAAAGGTAAAATAACAAAATCTAATATGAGTTTAAAAGATATGTCTTTTGATGTATATATAGTAACTACAAAATTAGATATAGATGATAAAAATATAAATTTGATGTATAATATGTATACTGATAGAAATGCTATTAATTTGATTTCAAGTTTTGATATAAAAATTAAATTTTAGGAGAGGAAGAGTTTATGGAAAATAAGGAAACAGTGGTAAATGAAAGCCATGTAATGAAAGAAAAAAGTAAAAAAGTAGAAGAATTAAGACTATCAGGAATAGAGCCTTATGGAAGAAAATTTGATAAGAAACATGAAATATCAGAAATCTTAAAATTTGATGAAAATTCAGATCAAGAATTTCAAACTGCAGGAAGAATAGTTGCATACAGAAGAATGGGTAAAAATGGGTTTGCTCATATTCAAGATTTAACTGGAAAGATACAGTTTTATGCTAAAAAAGATGAACTTGGTGATGAAGGTTATGAGACATATAAAAAATTAGCAACTGGAGATTTTGTTGGAATAAAAGGTCATTTATTTAGAACACAAACAGGAGAATTAACTATAAAAGTTGATGCTATAGAAATATTATCTAAAAATATAAGACCTTTACCAGATAAACATTCAGGTCTTCAAGATATAGAAATGCGTTATAGACAAAGATATGTAGATTTAGTAATGAATCCAGAAGTTTTAGATACTATGAAAAAAAGATTTGAAATAATTAGATATTTTAGAGAATATTTAGAGAAAAAAGGATTTATAGAAGTTGAAACACCAATGCTTCATCCAACACTTGGGGGAGCAAGTGCAAAACCTTTTGCTACACATCATAATGCACTTGATATGGATATGTATTTAAGAATAGCTCCAGAACTATATTTAAAAAGACTACTAGTTGGTGGATTTGAAAAAATATTTGAAATTAATAGAAACTTTAGAAATGAAGGTACATCAGTTAGACATAATCCAGAATTTACTATGATGGAACTATACCAAGCATATGCAGATTTTAATGATATGATGGACATAACTGAAGATTTAGTTTCTGAATTAACTTATCATTTACATGGAACATATAGTATACCTTATGGAGAACATACAGTAAATATGGCAAAACCATGGAGAAGAATAAGTATGAAACAAATAGTTAAAGATACTACAGGATTTGATTTTGATGCTATGAATAGTGATGAAGAAGCTATTTCATTTGCTAAAAAATTAGGTATAGAACTTGAGAAAGATAAAAAATATACTAAATTTGGTATCTTAAACTTATTATTTGAAGAAAAAGTTGAATCAACAATAATTGATCCAACATTTGTTACAGATTATCCAAAAGAAATTTCACCACTTGCTAAAAATAGTGCTGGTGAAACAGAATGGGTAGATAGATTTGAAATATTCATAACAGGTAGAGAATATGGAAATGCTTATTCTGAATTAAATGATCCTAAAGATCAAAAAGAAAGATTTGAAGAACAAGTTAAGGCAAAAGAAGCTGGAGATGATGAAGCATCTGAAATGGATCTTGACTATATCAGAGCTCTTGAATATGGTATGCCACCTGCAGGAGGATTAGGAATAGGTATAGATAGACTTGTAATGTTATTAACAAATTCAGCAAGTATAAGAGATGTAATCTTATTCCCAACTCTTAAAAAAGAAGCACATTTTGAATAAAAATATATTAATAATAAAGGCTATATTCCTTAAATAAAAGGTTTATAGCCTTTAATTTAAAATAAGAAAAAATAAGCTATATATATTTCTTAGAAATAATATATATTCATTGTAAATAAATTTTAAATATGTTAAAATATTAATAAAAGAGTTAGGAGTAAGTAATTTTAAAGTATTTAAGGTTATACTTAAATATTTTAGTGTTATTTGCTCACTCTTTTAAATAAAAATAGGAGGTAAATATGTTTGATAAAAAAATCTATAATTTAAATATAGATGGAAATAACATTAAAATTGAAACAGGAGAAGTTGCAAGACAAGCAGGTGGATCAGTAATGATTTCTTGTGGGGATACTACCCTTTTAGTTACTGCAACAAGAAGTAAAGATGTAAGAGAAGGACAAGATTTTTTTCCTTTAACAGTTGACTATATAGAAAAATTCTATGCAACTGGTAAATTTCCAGGGGGATTTATAAAAAGAGAATCTAAACCTTCAACAGAGGAAATATTAATTTCTAGATTAATAGATAGACCTATAAGACCATTATTCCCAGAAGGGTTCTTTAATGCAGTTCATATAGTTGTAAATGTATTATCATTTGATGGAATACATATGCCAGAAGATTTAGCAACTATAGGGGTATCTTTTGCTTTAGGTCTTTCAGATATACCATTTAGTGGTCCAGTAGCAGGTGTTACAGTTGGATATATAGACGGTAAATATGTCTTAAATCCAACAAAAGAAGAAAGAGAAAATACTAATATTTATTTATCAATAGCTGGAACTAAATCAGCTGTTACTATGGTTGAAGCTGGAGCTAGTGAAGTTAGTGAAGAAGAAATGTTAAATGCTATAATATTTGGACATGAAAAAATACAAGAATTATGTATAGCTCAAGAACAATTCTTAAATGAATTAAACATAGAAAAAATGGAATTTGAAGATAAAAACTATGATGAAAGAGTTACAGAATTTTTAGATAAATACCAAGGAGAATTAAAAGAAGCTATTTTAGTTCCTGGTAAACTTGAAAAATATGAAGCTATAGATTCTTTATGTGAATCATTGCTTTCTACATTTAAAGTAGAAATTGCAAAAGAAATGATGAATAAAGTTAAAAGTGATGAAGAGTTATTAGCTGAATTAATAGGTGAAGCTAAAGTAAAAACTATGGATCAATTAGTTAAAGAATTTAAAGGATACTATCATGATTTAGAAAAGAAAATTGTTAGAGAATTAATAATTTTTGATAAATATAGAGCTGATGGAAGAAAAATTGATGAAATAAGACCATTAAATGCTCAAGTAGATGTTCTTAAAATGCCACATGGATCAGCATTATTTACGCGTGGAGAAACACAAGCTTTAGTTACAGCTACATTAGGTTCTAAAGAAGATGAACAAATTATAGATGGAATGGAAGGAGAATACAACAAAAAATTCTTCTTACACTATAACTTCCCTCCATTTTCAGTAGGGGAAGCAGGATTCATGAGAGCTCCTGGAAGACGTGAACTTGGACATGGAAATCTTGCAGAACGTGCTTTAAAGGCGGTTATGCCTAGTATAGATGATTTTCCTTATACAGTTAGGGTAGTTTCTGAGATTACTGAATCTAATGGTTCTTCATCTCAAGCCTCTATATGTGGTGGATCACTTGCATTAATGGCTGCAGGAGTACCTATAAAATCAACTGTTGCAGGAATTGCAATGGGACTTATTAAAGAAGGAGAAAACTTCACAGTATTAACTGATATTCAAGGACTTGAAGATCATTTAGGGGATATGGACTTTAAAGTAGCTGGAACTCGTTCAGGTATAACAGCTATACAAATGGATATTAAAATAGAAGGTATTACTAAAGAAATTATGGAAATAGCTTTAAAACAAGCACATACAGCAAGACAAGAAATTATTGATGTAATGGAAGCAGTTATACCTACTCATAGAAAAGAATTACATCCTAATGCACCTAAGATTATAAACTTAAAAATAGATCCTAATAAGATAGCAGCTTTAATAGGGCCTGCTGGAAAAGTTATTAAATCTATTATTGAAGAAACTGGTGTAAAAATAGATGTTGAAGATGATGGTCGTGTAGCAATATTTGGATTTGAACAAGAAAAGATGAATAGAGCATATGAACTTGTAAAACAATATACTTTAACTGCTGAACTTAATCAAGTATATAAAGGAAAAGTAGTTAAACTTGCTAAATTCGGAGCATTTGTTGAACTTGTTCCAGGTGTTGAAGGTTTATTACATATTTCTGAAATATCTCATGCTAGAGTTAAACAAGTAGAAGATGTATTAAAAGTTGGAGATATAGTTGATGTTAAAGTTATTGAAGTTCAAGATGATAAATTTAGTTTAAGTATGAAAGCTTTAATTCCAAAAGAAGTTATTGAAAATAAGGAGGAAAGTAATGATTAAATTAGAAAAATTAAATTTACCAAATAAATTAACAGTTTTAAGATTAGTTCTTACACCTGTTTTAATCTTATTTATGACTATGAAATATGAAAATGATATTTTTAACCTACAATATGGTTCAGGAATTTCTTTTTCAGGTTTCCTTTTATACACTATTGTTTTAGGCCTGTTTGTACTTATAGCAGTTACTGATTTTTTAGATGGATATATAGCAAGAAGAGATAATTTAATTACTAATTTTGGAAAACTTATGGATCCTATAGCTGATAAAGTATTTGTATTTTCAGTATGTATGGTTTTGGTTAAATACGATCTACTTTCTTTATGGTTAGTTTTAATATTACTTGCTAGAGAATTTGTAGTAGTTGGAGTTAGAGTTTTAATTATGGAAAATAGTTCAAAAGTAGTTCCTGCAATTAATAGTGCTAAACTTAAAACTTTATTACAAATGTTTGCTTTAACATTTATACTTTTATTTGGATTTGGTAAAGTAATTAATTCTATAGTTATGTTACCAGCAGTTGTATTATCAATTGTATCTATGATGGAGTATTTAAAAATGGCAAGTGAATACTTTTGGAAGGATTAGATTAGAGTGGAATTTAAAAAAAGTTCAGTAGAAGTTTTAAAAGAATTAAATGTAGATAAAAATGGTTTAAGTGAAAATGAAGCAAAGATTAGACTTGAAAAATATGGACAAAATAAATTAGAAGAAGCTAAGAAAAAAACTTTATTTGAAAGATTTATAAATCAACTAAAAGATGTTTTAATATATGTTTTAATAATAGCTTCAGTAATAAATATCATAGCACATTTCCCTGATGGGTTTACAGAAGCAGTTATTATACTTATGGTAGTATTAATAAATGCAGTTGTTGGTGTTATGCAAGAATCTAAAGCAGAAAAAACTTTAGAAGCATTAAAGAAATTATCGTCTCCTCGTGCTATAGTAAGAAGAGAGGGTAAAGTTTATGAGATTGATTCAGAATATTTAGTTCCTGGAGATATAGTAATTATAGATGCTGGAAGATATATACCTGCAGATTTAAGATTAATAAATACTCAAAATTTACAAGTAGAAGAATCAGCATTTACAGGTGAATCTCATGCAGTTTTAAAAGATGCAAATTTCATATCAGAAGAGGATAATATTCCTATGGGAGATAAAATAAACTTAGTTTATTCTTCAACTCTTGCTACATATGGTAGAGGAGAAGGAGTTGTTATTAAAACTGGAATGAATACAGAAATAGGTAAAATTGCAAAGGCTCTAAGTTGTGAAGAAGATGAAGAAACTCCTCTTCAAAAAAAATTAGGAGATCTAGGAAAAACTTTAGGATATATTGCAATAGTAATATGTGTATTAATATTTATATTAGGTGTTATCCAAGGTAGAGCTATAATAGAAATGCTAATAACAGCTGTGTCACTTGCAGTTGCTGCAATTCCAGAAGGTCTTGTTGCTATAGTTGCTATAGTTCTTTCTTCTGGTGTTAGTAGAATGTCAAGAAATAACGCTATAGTAAAAAGATTACCAGCAGTTGAAACTTTAGGTTCTGTTAATGTTATTTGTTCAGATAAAACAGGTACATTAACACAAAATAAAATGACTGTTGTTGAAGAATTTACTTTTGATAATGATTTAGACTTGTTAAGAAGAGGATTACTTTTATGCTCAGATGCAACTTTAACTGTAGGAGATCCAACAGAAATAGCATTAGTTGTACTTGCAGATAATAATGGTATGAACCAAGAAGAATATAGTAAAAAATATAAAAGGGTTAATGAACTTGCATTTGATTCAGATAGAAAATTAATGTCTACATTACATGAAGATAATGGTAAATATGTTTCATATACAAAAGGTGCTATAGATAATATTTTAAATATATGCAAATATGTTAAATTTGGAAATGAAGAAGTTGAAATAAATGAAAAGTATAAGAAAAATATTTTAGACAAAAGTATAGAAATGTCAGATAAAGCTTTAAGAGTTTTAGGACTGGCATATAAAAAGAGTGATACTTTCTTAGAATCTAATGAACTTGAAAATGATTTAGTTTTAGTTGGTATAGTAGGTATGATAGATCCACCACGTGATGAAGTTAAAAAATCTATAGAACTTGCTCATCGTGCAGGTATTAAAGTTGTAATGATAACAGGAGATCATAAGAATACTGCAGTTGCTATAGCTAAGGAATTAAATATAGCAAAAGATATATCAGAAAGTATAACAGGTCCTGAAATAGACAAATTAGGTAAAGAAGAACTATATAAAAATATTGAAAAATATTCAGTTTTTGCAAGAGTTTCTCCAGAACATAAGGTGAGTATTGTAGAAGCACTTAAATTAAAAGAAAATATTGTATCAATGACAGGAGATGGTGTAAATGATGCTCCATCACTTAAGAAAGCTGATATTGGTGTAGCTATGGGAATAACAGGAACAGATGTTTCTAAAGGTGCAGCTGATATGATATTACTTGATGATAATTTTACAACTATAGTTGAAGCAGTTGAAGAAGGTAGAAATATATATAATAATATTAAGAAAACAATAATGTTCTTACTTTCATGTAACTTAGGAGAAGTTATTTCTATATTTGTTGCAACATTATTTGGTTTCCCTATACCTCTTGTTGCTACACAATTATTATGGATTAACTTAGTTACAGATACATTACCAGCTATTTCATTAGGTCTTGATCCTGGAAGTCATGATGTTATGAATGAAAAACCTCGTAGTCAAAATGAAAGTTTCTTTGCAAGAGGAGCAGGAATTAGAGCTTTAATAGCAGGTACTTTAATAGGTATATTTACTTTACTTGCATTTGTTATAGGATTAAGAGAACAAGGAGTAACAAGCATATATGCTATACGTGCACTTAGTGAAAATTCACCAGAACTTTTACATGCAAGAACTATGTCATTTATAGTACTTACAGTTTCTCAATTGTTCTATGCATTTACTATGAGAGTTGAAAATAAGTCTACTTTCAAAATAGGTATATTAAAAAATAAATATTTAAATATGTCGTTTATTATAGGGATAATATTACAAATTATAATAATACAAATACCTCAAATAGCAAATATATTTAAAGTAACTGGATTAAATATAACAGATTGGGATATAGTTATAATTCTAGCGATTATACCATTTATTGTTAATGAATTAATCAAAACATTTATAAAATTTAAAAAATAAAAGTGGGTGAATCTATGAAAAAGATTTTTTCTATTTTTCTTTTATGTTTATTCTTTTCTTGTGGTAATAATGTGGAAAAAATAAGCCCTAAAAGTAATCCAAAAGATGATGACATGGAAATAGAAATAGTTTCTATAGATTCATCCTCTTTGTCTAAAAGGTTAGATAATAGAAATAAGGATTGGAGTTCAATTTTTACTCAATATCAAATAGAAAATTTTAATAAAGAAAATATATCTTTAGATCAAGTTTATCAATTAGAAGAATTAGCAAAAAAAGGAGATGAAGATGCTATTAATTCATTATCCTATGTTTATTATTTGATAAATGATCAATTAAAATTAAAAGAAATATTAGAATTAGGGTTAAAATATAATGTTAAAGAAGCTATATATAACTTAGTTCTTTTAGAGGTAGTTAATTTTAATTATGATAAATCTTTAAAATATTTAGAAAAATTACCTAAGGGATATAAAGAAAAAGAAGTTTTGAGTATTAAGCAAGAAATATATTTGGATCAAGTTTCACATGCCTTGAGAAGAAAAGAATATACAAGTGCTTTAAATAATTTGAAAAAAGCATATTCTTTAGGAATAAAGGACTTAGATTATGAGATATATAAGGTGTACTTAAGGTTAAAAGATAATGAAAATGCTCTTCATTGGTTAAAATTAGCAGCTGATAGAGGAGATAAATCAGTATTAAAAGAACTTGCTAATATGTATTCTAGTTTAGATAAATCAAAACAAGCAATAGAGATATATAATAGTCTTTATGAAAGTGGGGATATAGAGGTTTCTAGAAATCTTTATTATGAATATTTTAAGATACTAGATGCCAAATCAGCTATAAAATGGTATAAGATATCAAGAAATTTAGATTTAGTTGATATTAATCCAGAACTTGAAAATTTAGAAAATTTATATAAATGAGGTTAGTATGAAGAAATTATTTTTTATTATTTTCTTCCCTATATTATCATTTTCTTTCACAAGTAAGGAAATAAATTTATTGAATAATAAGATGTTTGAACTTAAAAAAGATGATTTTAAATATTATGAAAGTATGTATGTAGGGGATGAAAATAATAATGTTTATTATCAATATGATGCAACTGAAGTAAGACCTCTTGCATCTGTTACCAAACTTATGACAGCACTTGTGGTTTTTGATGATATAAATAGTGGTAAATATAGCTTAAATACTAAAATTACAGTAAGCCAAGAAGCATCGAAAGTACCTTATGGGTTTATTATTAAGACAGGTGAAAGCTATACAATAGAAGAATTGTTGAAATTATTACTTATTAATTCGTCTAATTCAGCAGCTTATCAATTAGCTCTGAATTCAACAGGAAATGTAGATACATTTGTTAATAAAATGAATCAAAAAGCTAAAAAATTAAAACTTAGATCATTAAGATACTACACTCCACATGGACTTCCCCCGAGTGATAGTAATAGAAAAATGGATATAGGAAATGCTCGTGATATATATAAGCTTGCATTAGTTGCGTTAAAAAATAAAGAGTTACTTAGAATATGCAATAATGAAAGTGTAAATATAAATGGAAATAAAATTAAATCTACAAATAGTTTGATAGGTAAATATGCAGAAGTTCAAGGTCTTAAAACCGGTTATCATAGTAAAGCTTTGTATAATATAGTTTATTATATGAATTTTGGTAATCAAAAAGTAGTTCAAGTAATTTTAGGTTCAAGAACAACGAATTTTAGAGAAAAAATTGGAATAGAAACAATAAATATAATGAGAGGAATTAATTAATGAAAACATATTTATTTAAAATAGGTACTTTTGAAGTTAGAATTTATTCTTTAATGTATATAATTGCTTTATTTACAGCAATGTTTTTAGCAAAACATGATGAAGTTGCTGAAAAAAGAGGAATGCCTAAGAAAAAAATAGAAGATTTTGCTTACTTTGAAATAGTTAGTGGGTTAATAGGAGCAAGAATATACTATGTTTTACTTAAATGGGATTTTTATAGTCAAAATTTATCAGAAATTATTAAAGTTTGGCATGGAGGTCTTGCTATTCATGGTGGAATAATAGGAGGTATAATAGGAGCATATATATTTTCTAAAGTTAATAAAATAGATTTTTGGGTTTTAACTGATATGGCTGTGGGGCCTTTAATACTTGGACAAGGTTTAGGAAGAATAGGGAATTTTGCTAATGGTGAAGTTCATGGTTTTCCAGTTATAACTCCAATTAGTGTTATACTAAAAGGTAACTTTTCAGAATGGTGGACAAGCTTTAAAGCTATGCCTTTACTTGAACAATTAAATTTCAAAGAATTAGTTCCATGGGGTGTTAGTTTTCCATTGGATACTCCTGCTGGAAGTGAATTTCCTAATATTAAATTACACCCAGCAATGCTATATGAAATGGTACTTAATTTTATAGCCTTTTATATCATTTGGTTTATATTTAGAAAAAAAGAATATAATCGTGGTGTTTTAAGTATGATATATATAATATCATATGGAATAATTAGAATTATTGTTTCTACATTTAGAGCAGAAGATTTACTTGTATTTGGAATAAGAATGCCATATATAATAAGTGGGATTATGATAATAGTAGGTATTTGTGGTATATTAGTATTAAATAAAAATAAAAATTAAACTTATTTAAGATAATTTTGGAATTAATTTCAGAGTTATCTTTTTTTCTTGCGCTTTATATTGAAAAAAAGATTAAAATGTGATAGACTAAATATAATGGGAGGATTATGAAAAAAGTATTGATTTTCGCATGTTTATTATTGCTTTTTAGTTGTTCTAGTATTGAAAATACTAGTAATTTAACAAATACTGAAATAAATGGTATATATAGTAAAATTAGAGAAGTTCAAAATGAAATAATTATGGATGCTAAAAATAATGATAAACAAAAAATAAAAGAAAGAGTGGTTAGCTCATTAATTAATGACATAAAATTTTCTTACTTAGATAAATATGATCTATCAAAAGCTTTGGTAGTATTTTCAGATGAAATAGAGATACAAAATATAAACAGTGCAAAAAGTGTACTTTTAATTAATTTTGAATTGGAAACTATGTATTTTGATGTCATTTGGAATTATGTAGAAAATAAATGGAAGATAAAGAGTATAGACCCTCAATAATAAATAGAGAGGAGAAATAGATGTTAAATTTTATACTAATTTTGATAGTTTGTGCAATATTAGTAATAGCTGTTTCATTATTTTTTGGTTTTAATATGATAAACAAAAAATTTACAACTAAATATGGTGAATATAGTGATTTAGAATTAATGATAGTTAATTTAAAAAGAAAATTAGAGACAGAAAAAAAAGAAGTAGAGAGAGAAATAGAATCGTTTAGAAAAGAAGAAACTTTAAAGGTTAAAGAGGAAATTTTAAGTCAAAAAAAATCAGCCGATGAAGAAATTAAAATAATGAAAGCTGAAATTTTACTTAAGGAAGAAAGAATTTCTAAAAAAGAAGAAAATTTAGAATTAAGAACTAATAAATTAGAAGAGAAAGAATTAAAATTAGAAGAGAAAAAAGATAAAATAATAGAAATTGAAAATGAATTAAATGTTATGATTCAAAAAGAAAGTGAAGAATTACAAAGAATTTCATCACTTACTCAAGAAGAGGCTAGAGAAATAATATTAGTTAAACTTGAAGATGAGTTAGAACATGATAAAGCATTAATAATAAGAGATTATGAATATAATATTGAAAGAGAAAAAGAAAGATTAGCAAAAAGTGCAATTGCTCATGCAATTAATAAAGCTGCATCAGATTATGTTGCTGATGCGACTATATCTGTTGTTCAACTTCCAAGTGAAGAAATGAAGGGGAGAATAATAGGTAAAGAAGGAAGAAATATTAGAGCACTTGAAGCTGCAACAGGGGTTGATTTAATTATAGATGATACTCCAGAGGCAGTTGTATTATCTTCATTTGATGGAGTAAGACGTGAGGTTGCAAGACTTTCACTTGAAAAACTTATTCAAGATGGAAGAATACATCCAACAAAAATAGAAGAAATAGTTGAAAAATCACAAAGTGAAGTTGAAGAAGAAATGATAAAAGTTGCAGAAGAAGCAATTTTAGAAGTTGGAATACATGCTTTACCTAAAGAAGTATTAAAAACTTTAGGAAGATTAAAATTCAGAACTTCATTTGGTCAAAATATATTACAACATTCAATAGAAGTTGCTCATTTATGTGCAGCACTTGCAGCTGAACTTGGAGCAAATATTGATTATGCTAAAAGAGCTGGATTATTACATGATATAGGTAAAGCCTTCTCTCATGAACAAGAAGGATCACATGCTATAAATGGTGCAGAGTTCTTAAGAAGATATTCAAGAGAAAATGAAGTTGTATTAAATGCAGTTGAAGCTCATCATAATGAAGTAGAGCCTACTTCAATAGAAGCTATAATAGTTCAAGCAGCAGATGCCATAAGTGCAGCAAGACCAGGAGCTAGACGTGAAACATTAACAAATTATTTAAAACGTTTAGAACAATTAGAAGAAATTGCAAATTCTCATGAAGGAATAGAAAGTTCTTATGCAATACAAGCTGGAAGAGAATTAAGATTAATAGTTAAACCAGAAGAAATAAGCGATGACAAAGCTATAATACTTTCAAGAGAAGTTGCAAAAGAAATAGAAGAAAAAATGCAATATCCAGGTCAAATCAAAGTTACTGTAATTAGAGAAACTAGATCAACAGAATATGCTAAATAATTAAATTAGAATAAAAAGTAAATAGGAGCAGTCATATAAAGAATAGACTGCTTATATTTTTAGAATGGAGTATTTATGAAATTTCTCTTAGTTGGAGATATAGTAGGATATCAAGGAGAGGATACATTAAATAAGTATTTAGCCAAACATGGTGAAAAATATGATGTTATAGTAGTTAATGCTGAAAATATAGACAATGGTTTCGGTATTACATCACAAAAAGCAAATAATTTATTAAACAATGGTGTGGATGTAATAACTTTAGGTAACCATAGTTTTGATAAAAAAGATGTGTATGAATATCTTAATAAAACAAAAAGAGTTATAAGACCATATAATTTTTCAGATAAAGCACCAGGGAATGGTTATACTATAATTGAAAAGAAAAATAAAAAAATAGCTATTGTTAGTTTACAAGGTAAGGTATATATGAATACCTTACATTGTCCTTTTATAGCTATAGATAGTTTACTTGAAGATCTAAAAGAAAAGGTAGATATTATAGTTGTAGATTTCCATGCAGAAGTAACGTCAGAAAAAATAGCTATGGGTTGGAATGTGGCTGGTAAGGTATCTATAATTTATGGTACTCATACTCACGTTCAAACTGCTGATGAAAGCATATTGAATAATAAGACAGCATATATTACAGATGTAGGTATGACTGGAGGTCATGATGGAGTTATAGGAATGAATAAAAAAGAAGTGATACAAAAATTTAAAACAGGCTTACCGGTTAAATTTACTGTTTGTGAAACTAATAAAAAAATAAATGCAATTGAAGTTTTAGTAGATGATAAAACTAATTATGCAATTGATATTAAAAGAATTAACCTTAAATATGAGGAGATTTAAAATGAGAATAGCAATTGATGGTCCATCAGGTAGTGGTAAAAGTTCTGTTGCTAAAGAATTAGCAAGAAGACTTAACTTATCACATTTAGATACAGGAGCAATGTATAGATTATTAGGTTATAAGGTATATAAAGATAAATTAGAGCTTGATAATATAAAAGAGATATTAAAAAATTTAGATATTAAAATAGAAGGTGAACAGTTTTATCTAGATGGTGAAGATGTAAGCAATAAAATAAGAGAAAATGAGATTTCTAAATATGCTTCGAATGTTTCAACTATAAAAGAAGTAAGAGAATATATGGTTTATTTGCAAAGAAAAATATCTGAAGATAAAGATGTTATATTAGATGGACGTGATATAGGTACGGTTGTGTTTCCTAATGCAGAAATAAAAATATATTTGACTGCAAGTCCAGAAGTTCGTGCTAAAAGAAGATTTTTAGAAGACGGTACATTAGATTATGAAAAAATATTAGAGGATATTAAAAAACGTGATTTTAATGATCAAAATAGAAAACATTCCCCTTTAAAAAAAGCAGAAGATGCAATAGAAGTTGATACAGATAATATGAATTTTGAAGAAGTTATAAATAAAATTATGGAGATAGTGGCAGAATATGAGAGCAAGAGCTGTAATAAATCTAGATAATTTAATATATAATTTGGAAGTTATATCAGATAAGATTCCAAAAGAAAAGATAATGGCAGTAATTAAAGCAAATGCATATGGTCATGGTTATGAAGAAATATTTAAAGAGTGTTTTAAATTTGGTATTAGATTTTTTGGAGTTGCGACAATAGAAGAAGCACAGGTTATAAGAAAGATAAATAAAGAGGCAAAAATATTAATTCTTTCTGCAGTTGAACCTAATATGTATTATGAGCTTTCAAAAAATAATATAGATATAACAATAACTTCATTTGAAGAAATTGAATATATTATAAACAATAATATTGAAGGTAATTATCATATAGCATATGATACAGGAATGGGAAGATTAGGTTTTAATGAATTTGAAATAGAAGAGGTTATAAAAAAATTAAAACCAGTAGGTATTTTTTCTCATTTGACATCAGCAGATAATGATGAATATTATACAAGATATCAATATGAAAAATTTATTAACATTTCTAAAAAATATGATATAAAATACAAACATCTACTAAATAGTTTTGGTTCTGAAAAATATTATGATTTTTTTGAAAGTTTTGATCTATATAGATTAGGTATATTAATGTATGGTGGAGAACTAACTAATATATATAAGCCTGTCATGAGTTTTGAAGCAAGAATTAGCTATATTAAAACTCTAGTAGAAGATAGTTATATAGGATATTCTAATACATATAAAGCTAAAAAAGGTGATATAATAGCAACAGTTTCTGCTGGATATGCAGATGGTATTTTTAGAAGTTTATCTAATAAATCTAAGGTATATTTAAGAGGAAAATATTATAATATAATAGGAAATATTTGCATGGATCAATTTATGATACTTGCTGATAATGATGTGAAATTAGGAGATTTTGTTGAAATATTCGGAGAAAATATTAAAGTTGAAGAACAAGCAAATTTAGCAAATACTATAAGTTATGAATTACTTTGTGCAGTTTCTCCTAGAGTTAATAGAGTATATGTAAAGGAGGAGATTTAATGATTTTAGATTTACTTTTTATTGCAATAACAATATTGTTTGTATTTTTTGGTTTGAAAAAAGGATTTGTAAAAGAATCACTTAGTTTATTTAAATTATTATTAATAATATATTTAATTCCAAAAGTATTAAGTATAGAGCTTTCATTTTTAGAAATTAATATAGATAATAGTATAACTAAATATGCTATGTATATAATTACATTTATTATAGTTTATGTAGCTATTTCTATACTTTCTATGATACTTTCTAAGTTTATAGATTCAACCCCACTTACATTTTTTAATAAAATACTAGGTGGAGTATTTGGATTTGTTAAATCTAGCATAGTTATATTTATTATATTTATAGTATCACTTGTAATTTCAGATAGAAATCAAGATGTTAAAAATATTCTTGAAAATAGTATAGTAACAGAATATGTATCTATTTATTTAGAACCATATAATACGTTATTTCCTGATTTTATAAAAACTAAATTAGATAATTTTACTATATATAGTAAAGAAAAACAATTTAAAAATAAATTGATTAAAGATATTCAGAAAGGAATTAGCTATGATTAAAATTTTAGATGTTTTAGGATCTAAGCTGATAACAAATAAAATAGATACAGATAGATCATTTACATTATCTATTATCTTTAGAACAGGTGCTAATAATGAAGATGAGAATGAGAAAGGATTATCTCATTTATTAGAACATATGATGTTTACTGGAACAAATAAGAGAACTTCTTATCAAATTAGTGAGGAAATGGATTTTTATGGTGCTAATTTTAATGCATATACTTCAAAAGAGGTTACAAATTACTATTTTTCATCTTTAACAAGTAAACAAAAGGAAACAACAGAAATATTTTTTGATATGATTTGTGATCCTATATTTCCTGAAAATGAATTAAAAAAAGAAAAAGAAATAATATTTGAAGAAATAAATATGAGTAATGATGAAACAAGACAAGTTAATTTTCAAATTATGTCAGAAAAGCTATTTACTGGTAATTTAAAATATAACATATTAGGGAGTATAGAAAGTGTTGGGAGTTTTACTAGAGAAAACTTAATGGACTATTATAGAAGAAGATATACTCAAGATAATATGATGATTTTAATTTCAGGAAATTTTGATGAAGAATTACTTATAAATATGATAAATGAATATTTTGTTAACATGCCTAAAAAATCTGTGAAAAAAGATTTTGAAAAGCCTATGTTGCTTAATAAAGAAGAATATATTAAAAGAGATCAGAATCAAGTCAATGTATACATGATGACTCAATTTAATAGAGAAAAAAAAGAAAGAAAAATAACACTTATTGAAATGATTTTAGAAATAATACTTGGAGATGGGTTTAGTTCAAGATTATTTCAAGAAATTCGTGAAAAAAGAATGTTAGCTTATTCAGTATATTCATTTGGTATGAATTATGATGATTTTGATGGTCTAGGAATATATATAGGAACATCTAAAAATAAATATGAAGAAGCTATTAAAGCAAGTAGGGAAGTTATTGATGAATTAAAGGAAAAAGGAATAAGTGAAAGAGAGCTTGAAAAAACTAAAAACTATATTTTATCTAGTAATGCAAGTGCTAAAGAAAATTCTAGACTTATATCAAGATACTATAATTCATATATTAATTATTCAAAGATATATACTGATGATGAAATAGAAATAATGCTTAAAGATATAACTGTAGAAGATATTAATAATAAGGCAAAAGAATTGCTTAATAATTTTAGTATTTGTGTAATAGGGGATATAGATGATAGACAATAAAAGAACATTAGCATTATTAAAAAATAGAATTTCAAAATTAGATAAGCCACTTTTAGCTATAGTATATACTCTTGTATTTATAAGTACATTATTTGTTTATAGTGCAACTAGATCTATGAGTTATGTAAGAAATAATTTGTTATGGATAGGAATAGGGACGTTAATTCTTTTTGTTATAGCTTTAACTGATTATAGAGCAAGTAAGAGATTTATAAACGGTATATATATATTTTCTATTTTAATATTGATTTATACAAGATTTTTAGGAGTTACTAAATTAGGAGCTAAAAGATGGATAGATCTTGGATTTATTCAAATTCAACCATCTGAATTTGTTAAGATATTCTTGGTTATGATACTTGCTTTTGGTATAGTTAAGAATTTTTCTAATGGAATAAATAATTTAAAAGATATAATAGCTTCATTTTTTCCAGCCATACCTATACTAGGTTTACTTTTAATACAACCTGATTTAGGAACAACTTTAATATTATGTTTTTCATTTTTATGTATATTAATATTATCAAGAGCTAATCTTAAGCCTATAGTTGCTATATTTATAGTTTTGGCAATATTTTCTGTACCTATATATACTTTTGTATTACAAGATTATCAGAAGGTTAGAATACAAACATTTTTAAATCCAGAAAAGGATATAAAAAATAAGGGGTGGCACGTAGCTCAGTCTAAGATTTCTATAGGATCTGGTGGTGTTGTTGGTAAAGGATATTTAGAAGGTAGTCAGAGTAGACTTAAATTTTTACCAGAATCACAAACAGATTTTATTTTCTCAGTTATAGGTGAAGAGGTAGGATTTTTAGGATCTTCATTTGTTCTTTTGCTTTATTTTTTACTAATATATAGCTTAATTAATATATCGAAAATAATAAATGATGATTATGGCCGGATAATACTTTATGGAATATCTGGAATATTTTTAGCCCATGTTATAATAAATGTTGGGATGACTCTAGGTATAGTTCCTGTAACAGGAAAACCTTTATTATTAATGAGTTATGGAGGTTCATCTTTTTTATCTTCATTTGCAATGATAGGACTTGCACAAAGTATTAAAACTAATAATGGTGATGGTAATAAATGATAAATAATTTTAAAGTTGATCAAGAACATGTTAATATGAGACTTGATAAATTTGTTAGAAAATATTCTAAGGAAGAAAGTTTAGCTTTGATTTTTTCTTTAATCAGAAAAGGAAATATTAAAGTTAACGGTAAAAAATCTAAAGAAAATTATAGATTATTAATAAATGATGAAATATATTTTCCAGATAATGCTAAAATTGAAATGGGGAATACAAAGATAAATAATAATATAAATATATCAAAGTTTAAAGATATGATAGTATTTGAAGATGATGATATATTTATAATCAATAAACCTAATAATATACCTATGCATAAAGGGAATAACCATGAATATGGCATATCTGAAATGGCTAAAAAATATTATAATAATTCTAATGTTAATTTTGCAAATAGGTTAGATTTAGAAACTGAAGGATTAGTTATAGGAACTAAGAATCTTAATATATTAAGAAAGATAAATCAAGTTATAAAAGATAGGGAAATATTAAAAAAATATATAGCTATGATTAATTCAAATAATCTTAAATTAAATGAGAAATTTATTGTTGAAAAACCTATAGAAGTAACTGAAACTGGAGTAAAAATATCTGAAAATGGATTATATTCTAAAACTATATTTAAAGTTATTAATATAGAGAAGGATAAAGCTTTTTTAGATGTTGATTTAAAAACTGGAAGAAAGCATCAAATACGTGTTCATTTAAGTAGCATAAATAAGCCAATAATAGGTGATAGGAAATATGGTGGAATTACTAGTAATAGAATGTATTTAAAATGTTATAGGATTAAGTTTTTAAATTATGACATAGAGATTGATAAGGTATTTTAAAAAATTAAAAAAATATTATAATAGAGTATTGACAAATTATAGTTATCAAGGTAAACTATACTATAAACAAGCCTAAGGCTTGGAGAATAGGAGGAAGTATTTTGTTAGGTAAAGTTAAATGGTTCAACGAAAAAAGAGGTATTGGATTTATCGCAGGAGAAGATGGGAAAGATTATTTCTTACATTTCTCTAAAATTATGAAAAGTGGTTTTAAAACTGTTGCTGAAGGAGAAGAAGTAGAATTCGAACTTGAAGAAAGTGAAAAAGGACCACAAGCAACAAACGTAGTTTCTAAATAGTTAAAAATAATTTATATAGAATAGAGTTTGGAGCTATCTCTTATGAGATAGCTTTTTTATTAGGAGGAAAATTTTGAAACAAATATTTAAAAAATTAATAAAAAGCGTTTTAACAATATTTTGTATAATAACTTTAACATTTTATTTAATACATATGTTACCATCTAATTTGATATATAATGATTCAGATATAGATGGGACTATGAAAGAAGCAATAATACAAAAATATAATCTAGATAAAAGTATTAATGAACAATATATATTATACTTAAAAGATATTTTTAAAGGTGATTTAGGAAAATCTATAAAATATGAAGATAAAAATGTAAGTGATGTAATATTAAGTAATTTTCCTGTATCTTTATCATTAGGAATAAGAACTTTAATATTGTCTATTATTATAGGAGTGCCTTTGGGTATATATTCTTCTATTAATAAAAAAATGAATAAATATGGATATATAATTAGTTATATAGTAATATCCATACCAAGTTTTGTAATAATTGGTTTTTTACAATTACTTGTTGTATATGTTAATAATAAATTTAATATTAGATTTCCTATTACAGGTTTTGATACTGAATTACAAAAGATATTACCAGTGTTATCATTATCATTTTTTACAACTTGTATGGTATTTAGAGTTATTAATATTAAAATAAGAGAAGAAATGGATAAGGAATATGTACAGTTTTATTTATCTTTAGGATATGATAAAAAATATGTTATCAAAAAGCATATATTAAAAAATATTTTGCCGACTATAATAACAACTTTAACTCCTCAGGTAATATCTCTTATTACAGGGTCATTTATTGTTGAAACTTTATTTGGAATACCAGGATTAGGAAAATATTATACAAGTTCTATTATAGATAGAGATTATACAATGGTTATAGGTCTTACATTATTTTACAGTATAGTTTTAATTTTATGTATAACTTTAATGGATATAATAACATTATTTTTAGATAAAAGAATAGAAGGTGAAATATGAAATTAAATAGAAAATATATCATATTGATACCTATGTTTTTTATAGTTTTAAATTTATTTAATAAATATGATGGTATTAGTCAAGATTTAGAAAATATTAATTCTAGATTTTTTGTAAATAACCATATCTTAGGGACAGATGAATTAGGTAGAGATATATTAGCAAGATTAGTACAAGGAAGTTTAAATACTTTAATTATATGTATAAGTATATGCTTTATTATTTTTATAATGGGAATTATTTTGGGGTATTTTATGGGCATTAGTAATAAAATAGATAAAATATTAATGGTTATAATACAGTTTATAATGTCCATACCTAGTTTGATTTTAACTATATTTATTTTAGTATTTATAGGTAATAGTATGTTCTTACTTATTTTTTCTTTATCAATAAATAGAAGTTTAAGAATGGCAATAATTGTAAGAAATGAGGTTAAGAAACTTAATGCACAAAATTTTATTTTGATATCAAAAATGATGGGAGCTAGTTCATTTCATGTATTAAAGAAACATATATTACCTAATATTATAGATATAGTATTATTTAGAATAAGTTTTATGATACCGGGAATAATATTTTCAGAAACATTTTTATCTTTTATGGGCATAGGTGTTAGACTACCAAAAGCAACATTAGGAAATATGTTATCTTCAGGTTTTAATGCCTTACTTATAAATCCTACACAATTTATATTGGTAAGTGTATTTATAGTTTTAATTACATTATTCTTTGGAGGTCTTAATGAAAATACTTGATATACAAAATCTATGTATTAAAAATAATGAAAAAACGATAATAGAAAATTTAGATTTATCAATAGAAAATGATAAGATTAATGTTTTAATAGGATCATCTGGAAGTGGAAAAACTCAAATAGCTAAAAGTATAATGAAACTTTCAGAACTTGATATACAAGGTGTAATAAAAATAAAAGGGAATGAAGATTATAAGTGTGGTAAAGATGTAGCATTAATTTTCCAAGATTTTGCAAGATCTTTAAATCCAGTTTTAAAAATAAAAGATCAAATGTTGGGGCCTTTGATATATCATAATATTTATGATGAAAAAACAGCACTAAAAAAAATAGAAGATATGCTTTTAAAATTAAATTTAAACTTAGATAGTTTAGAAAAATATCCACATGAATTAAGTGGAGGTCAAAAACAAAGAATAGTTATAGGTATAGTTTTATTATTACAGCCCAAGATTATAATTTGTGATGAAATAAGTTCAGGACTTGATAAAGAAAATGAAAACTATATTTTTGATTTATTAAAAAAGACGAATATTACTCTTTTAGTAATAACTCATAGTATAAATGTACTTAAAAATTATTCTGATAAAATAATATATTTAGACAATGGAACATTAAAATTTGTAGGGACATATAAAGAGTTTTTAAATATAGATGATCAGTATATTTCTAATATTAAAAAGTTAGGAGAAATTTATGATAAAGGTTGTTAATGTTAATAAAAAAATTGGAAATAAACAAATTTTATCTAATATATCTTTTGAGTTAAAAAAAGGAGATATAATGGGAATAATAGGTAAAAGCGGTGGAGGTAAAACAACCTTAGCGTATATAGTTTCTAATATTTTAAAAGAAGATGATGGGGAAATAATAGTTAATAATAAAAGTAAAAACAGCTATTCTTTAAAAGAATATTCTAGATTGGTATCTATAGTATTTCAAGAATACAGTACATGTTTAAATCCTAAAATGAAAGTATTTGAAATATTAAATGAGGTTTTTGAAATGCGTAATGAGATTATAGATGAAACTAAAGTTTTAGAAGTTTTAAAAATAGTGAATTTAGAAAATATAGATAGAAATAGGGTTTCTGAGAAATTATCTGGTGGAGAAAAGCAAAGATTAAATATAGCGCGTGCATTACTTATGGATACAGATATTTATATATTAGATGAGGTTATATCATCTCTTGATATAAATTTACAATTTCAGGTTTTGAATATATTAAAGGATCTTAACAAAATAGGTAAGACTATTATATTTATAACTCATAATATTGAAATTTTAAATTATTTGACAAATAATATATGGGAAATGAGTAATGGAAAGTTAGTTAAATTATAAAATGGAGCAATGCTCCATTTTATAGTTCACCTTTATTTGGATTAAATCTATAAGTATCTAATAATTTATCATTTTCCATAATTATTGGATCAGCAGTTGGCTGATTAAAATTAACATCATATTTACCCATTAAATAATCATTAAGTTCAGTTTTATCATTAAATAATATTGCTTGATATGGTTCTTGGAAAGCAATTTTTTCTATAAATAGAAATTTATCTTCATAAGGTAATAAAACTCCTATATGACCTATAAATAAATAATTATTTTCTTCTTCTTGCTCATGGAAGAAAACAGAAATTAATTTTATTTTTGAATCTGTAAATTCTATTTTTCTCTTTTTAAATTCATCTTGAATATTTTTAACATGTACTTTATAATCTTTAGTTAAAGTTGTAGGTACAGTTGAAAATAATACAAAGAAGTTAGATGTTTGATTTTCATCAAATAAATCTATAGGAGTATTTTTGATAGAATCTTTATCTATGAATAAATAATCAGTATCACCTATTTCTTTACTATTAACTTTAATTAAATCACTCATTAAAGTATAAGAAGTAATACGGCAATTAAATCCTGAAAATAAAGGGAAATTACTATTCCATTTTTCTTGCATTAAAAATTCATCATAATCAGCCTTTATACCATCTAATTTTTTAAATCCTGAATCAACTAAGGAATAATCATTTATACCATTATTAAATAGATTTACACTTTTTAAAAATATATCTGCTTGTTTTTCACTTACATTATTATCTATAAGAATATCTCTTACTTTATTTTGAATATCACTATCAACTAAATTAGAATAAGTGATTTTAGTTAAAAAATCTTTATTATCATTTCTAATTTCTTTTTCTTTGCAGGAAAGCAAGAATAATGTTGATATAATAATTGTTAGTATTTTTTTCATTTATTCTCCTTCTAAAATTACATTTTCTAGTAGTGGACTATTTAAAAAATCATAGGGTAATATAGGCCATTTATTTTTACCTAATTCAATACCAACTTCTTTATATAAGGTATATATAAATTTAGAACAATAGGTATCTATATTTTCACTACTATTATCAGTAAATACATTATATCTTTTATTGTAGTATTTATCCAAATTATTTCTAAGTTTAAGTTGGGTATCTTTATTTAAATTACTGTATCTCAATATAGTGATTTTTCTTTTTTCATTAATAAAGCTATATATAGGGTTATCAGTATAGTATTCAAAATAGCTTTTAAATTCTATTAATTTTAAATCTTCATTAAGTATATAACAATGACCCCATTGCTGAGTGAATTTATTTCCTTTTTCAAGCACTATTATATCATAGGGTTTTAATTTATCGTAATTAACGACTAAAGTTAAGAAAGAATACCATTTAGTATTATTTATATTGGCACTAAAATTTAAACTTGATAATACTAAAATAAATAAAATAATTAATTTTTTCATAATTAACCTTTTAAAGTAATATTTTCAAGTGTTGTAGTTTCCAAGAAATCAAATGGATATATAGGGTATTTATCAGGGAATAATCTTGTGTTACGTCCTAGTTTTTTACCTGCATCTAAAAATAAAGTATATATAAACTTAGAGCAATAAGTATGTATATCTTCAGAATTAGAATTAGATAAGAAAGAATAGAACTTATTGTAATAAAGTGGAGTATCCTTCTCCATCTGATCAACAAGAGCATCATCTATATATTTGTATCTTAATATTGCTATATTTCTGTTATTAATATTAAAGAAACTATATATAGGTGAATCAGCAAATACTTCAATAGCTCCTTTTATCTCGACTAATTTTTTATCTTTATTTACTAAAAATATATGTCCCCATGTTTGAGAAATTTGACTACCTACATTTAAAACTAAGATGTCATATGGTTGTATTTGATCCATATGAGCAGCAATTTCTTGGAATGTATACCATTTAAAGTCATTTTCGTTAAATTTTGCAAAAGAATTTAAACTAAAGCAAAATAATAATATCATTAATAATTTTTTCATTACTTTCCTACCTTTCTTAAGAATTTATCAATAAGTTTAGTTGCTATTTTTTTCTCTCCATCAAGAAATTGAACAACAACAGATTTTTCAGTTATTTGTTTAATTGTACCTTCACCATATGTATTATGGAATACTTTTTCCCCAACTTTATATCCTATATTAATATCTGTTTTTGGAGTAGTGTTTATTTTATTTTCAGTTATAAACTGAGTATATTCTCTAAATACAGGAGTTTTATTAAGTTCTGTCATAGTTTTTTGATACTTATACATATTAGGATTATGAATATCTTCTAAGATATCTTCATCAATTTCATCAAGAAATCTTGATCTAACTACACCATAAAGGAAATGGTTTCCGTATTTAGTACGTTCTAGTGCATGTGTTAAGAAAAGATTTTCTTCAGCACGAGTAAGTGCTACGTAGAATATTCTTCTTTCTTCTTCAAGTTCAGGATCATCAGGAGATAAATCATCACGAGGGAAAAGACCTTCTTCTAATCCTGTTAAAAATACTGTATTAAATTCAAGACCTTTAGATGAATGTATAGTCATTAATTTTACATAATCTTCATCTTCGTTAAGGTTATCAATTGCTGAATTTAAAGATATGTTTTCTAGATAATCTTGTAGAGATAAAAATCCTATTTCTTGTTCACTAAATGTAATAGAGTTTATAAGCTCATTAATGTTTTCACGTCTTTCATCACTATTTTCAAGAGTATTTAAATAGTCAAAATATGAAATTTTTTCTATTAATTCTTTTAGTAGATCAGAAGTAGTAATATTAGTTATATTTTCTTTTAATTCATTTATCATATTTCTAAATGATATGAATTTATTTTTTGCACTACCTGTAATTTGATCTTCTATAATATCTATAGCTTCAAATAATGATGTATTATTTTTTCTTGCAATTTGAGCTAAAGAATCTATAGTTTTAGGACCTATAGCACGTTTTGGAGTATTTATAACTCTTTCAAAACTTAAATCATCCTTTATATTATTTATTAATAAAAGATATGATATTAAATCTTTAATTTCACGTCTTTCAAAGAATTGTAATCCACCAAATAATTTAAAAGGTATCTTATTTTTCATAAAAGCTTCTTCTATAGCTCTTGACTGTGCATTAGTTCTGTATAAAATACAGAACTTACTAAAATCTTTTCCAGAAGCTTTAAGATCTAATATTTTTTCAGCTATAAATTCTGCTTCCTCTTTATTGTTAGAGGCTTTGAAAACTTTAACTTTTTCACCTAGATTATTAGCTGACCATAGTTTTTTACCTTTAGAAGAGTTATTATTCTTAATAACAGAATTGGCTGCATTAAGTATATTTTGAGTAGATCTATAGTTTTGCTCAAGTTTTATAACACTAGCATTAGGATAGTCGTTTTCAAAATTAAGTATATTTTGAATATTTGCTCCTCTAAAAGAATAAATACTTTGGTCTTCATCACCTACAACACATATATTTTTATACTTATTAGCTATTTTTTTTACCATTTGGTATTGTATTTCATTCGTATCTTGATACTCATCTATAAGTATGTAGACATATTTGTTTTGTATTCTTTCAAGTACATAAGAATCATCAAGTAATGCTTTTGCATTTACAAGTAAATCAGAAAAGTCCATAGAATTATTTTTTTCAAGATTTTCTTGGTACTCTTGAAATACTGTTTTTAATTTTTGGTTTATAGGGACTCTTAAATCTACTTGATTACCCATAGTAGTGTAATTAAGACCTAGTTCTTTTAATCTGCTTATTTGGTTTATAACAACACCAGGTTTAAATGTATTTTCTAAATTATTATCTTTTAATATTTTTTTTATTAAAGTTTTTTGATCAGAAGTATCGTATATATTAAAATTTGTTCCATATCCTATTCTTTCAGAATACATTCTTAATAATTTTACTGAAAATGAATGGAATGTAGATATTAATATATCTGAATTAGAACCTATTAAGGCTTCAACTCTTTCTTTCATTTCACGTGCTGCCTTATTAGTAAATGTAAGAGCTAATATATTTTTAGGACTAATTCCTTTTTCTTTTATCATATGAGCTATTTTAAAAGTGATAGTACGAGTTTTACCACTACCAGCTCCAGCAAGAATTAGTGTTTGACCATCTATTTTTCTAGCTGCTTCTTGTTGTTTTTCATTTAAGTTATCTAATATGCTCACAATTTTCTCCCTCGTTTAAATTTATATGTTATTATATCATAAAAATGGGAAAATATATACTTAAAATTAAGATATAAATATGGTATAATAATAAAAAGAAATTGATAGAGGAGAGTATATATATGAAAAGAAGTTTATCAGGTATTCAACCTAGCGGAGTACTTCATATAGGTAACTATTTTGGAGCTCTTAAACAGTTTGTTGATTTACAAGATAATTATAACGGGCTATATTTTATAGCTGATTATCATTCTTTAACAAGTCAAATAAATCCAGATGTTTTAAGAAAGCATAGTTTAAATGTAGTTCTTGATTATTTAGCAGCAGGTATAGATCCTAAGAAATCTAAAATTTTCTTACAGTCTTCAGTACCAGCACATACAGAACTTATGTGGATTTTATCTAATCAAACACCTATGGCATTACTTGAAAGAGGTCATGCTTATAAGGATAAGGTAGCAAAGGGAATAAAACCTAATGTAGGCTTATTTAATTATCCAGTTCTTATGGCATCAGATATATTAATTTATGATGCAGATGTAGTTCCTGTAGGAAAAGATCAAAAGCAACATATAGAACTTACTCGTGATTTTGCGGTAAGATTTAATGAGTTTTATCAAAAAGAAGTATTTAAATTACCTGAAGCATTAATTTTAGAAACTGTCGCAACAGTGGTAGGAACAGATGGTGAAAAAATGTCAAAATCTTACGGAAATATAATTAATATGTATCTACCAGAGAAAGAATTAAAAAAGCAAGTTATGAGTATAGTAACTGATTCAACTCCGCTTGAAGAGCCTAAAAATCCAGATAATAACGTTACTAAACTTTATTCGTTATTTGCAACTCCAGCAGAAGTTGAAATAATGAAAGAAAAATTTATAGCTGGTAATTATGGTTATGGTCATGCAAAAAAAGAATTATTTGAAAGAATTTTAGATTACTTTAGTAAACAAAGAGAATTAAGAATGAAGTTAGAAAATAATATGGATTATGTGTATGATATATTAAAAGATGGAGCTAAAATTGCAAGAGAAATTACAAGTGAAAAAATGAAAGTTGTAAGAGATACAGTAGGATTAATAGGAGGAGAATTATGAAAAAATATTTAAGTTTGGTTGTTTTATCTATCGTTTTAATGTCATGTTCAGTTCTTTCTTTAGTAGGACAGTATAATGTGTCAAATGAAAGAGTTAAACGTGCTATAGCAGCTAGTGTTGATGGTAGTCAAGATTATGTTGTTGTAAAAGGAAGTACAAAAGTTAGAGATGTTTATGTTCAAAATGGTAAATTACAAGTAGTTATAGATATTGAATCTAGTAATATACTAAGTGCTATATTTACTTCAAGCCCGAGTACTAAAGCAGTAGTTACTTTAGAAAGTGATATTAGATATGCTGATGGAAAACTATATACTAAAAATATTAGAGTTAAAAATATTGATGGTATAATAGGGGAAGATCAAGTTAAACAAATTTCTAATGCTTTAGTTTATACTTTATTAGATAATAAAGAAATATATGATTTTTCTAAAGATGGTATAAGCGCAAGAAGTATAAGAGATGTTTATGTAGGTCAAAATAACATAGTTGTAGATTTTAAATAAAATAGATTATTGAAAAAGGAGATTAATTTGTATGATATTATACATTTTAATCTCCTTATTATATATTTTCTATAATTCTAAACTCTTAATAACTTCTTTAAGAATTTTTTTAGTATTTTCTAGTTTTTCTCTTTCGCTTTCTTCAAATTCAGGACATATTTTCATTTGGAATCCATTTCTACCTATTATACTTGGAACAGAGTAGTAAACATCTTCAACTTGGTTATAAGTTGAAATAGTTAATATGCTATTTTCATCTCTTAATATAGCTTCAACTATTCTTCTAGTTGCCATTCCTATAGCATAATTAGTATATCCTTTTCTTGAAATAATTTCATAAGCTGCATTTTTAACTTTTTCGTGTATATTAGTTTTTAATTCTTCAGCATTTTTACCTTCTCTTTTGCAGTATTCATCAAAAGTTAATGGACCTATTGAAGCTGATGACCAAACAGGGAATTCTGAATCTCCATGTTCTCCTATAATATATGCGTGAACATTTCTAGCATCTAAGTCAAATTCTTCGGCAAGGTAATATCTTAATCTTGAAGTATCAAGTACAGTTCCAGTACCTATTACTCTATTTGCAGGGAATCCTGATAATTTATATGCCACCCAAGTTACTATATCAACTGGATTAGTTGCTATAACTAGTACTGCATTAGGTGAGTAACGTGTAACTTGAGGTATGATATTTTTAAATATTGCAACATTTTTATGAACTAAATCAAGTCTAGTTTCACCAGGTTTTTGACCTGCTCCAGCTGTTATTATTACTATATCTGAATCAGCCGTATCTTTATAATCTCCTGAAACTATATTAACAGTTTTAATAAAAGCTGCACCATGAGCTATATCTAAAACTTCCCCTTCGGCTTTATCTTTATTTACGTCTACTAAAACTACATGAGATGCAAGCCCAGATAATACAACTGAAAGAGTTGTTGCAGAACCTACAAAACCAGCACCTATAATAGAAACTTTTGATGTTTTCTTCATGATTACCTCCACTTTATTTTATTTAAAATTATATCACTTAAAAAATATGAATTCAAGATTTTTGGTTAAAATATATTTAAGAAAATAGTTTTATGAAAGATTAACTTTTTTATGTGGAATTATAAAATATATTATTTTGAATCTAACAGATAAATAGATTGGTTTAGTGACTAAAATGCAAGTGTAGTTTCAAAATGTGGAATTATATTTGTGGGTTAATGACTATATATTTTGAGAAAAATTTTATATTATTTATTGACACTGACGTAACGTAATAGTATAAGATAAGAGTAGATTAGCTAATTAAGTAAATGAAAGGAGAATTGATGTATCATATAAAAGAAGTTGCAAAAATTTCAGGAGTTAGCGTTCGAACTCTACATCATTATGATGAAGTTGGTCTTCTTGTCCCTGAAAAAGGTGACAACAATTATAGACTTTATAATGAATCTGATATAAATAAACTACAGCAGATACTTTTCTATAAAGTTTTAGGATTTAAGTTAAATGATATTAAACGATTGTTGCAAGATAATGAAGTGAATAGATTAGAAAGTCTTTTAAGGCAGAAAGAATTATTAAAAATAGAAAAAGAAAATTTAGAAAGATTATTGATAACAATTGAAAAAACTATAATAGATTATCAAGGAGGGAAAACAATGACGATAAACGAAAAATTTGATGGATTTAATAAAGAAAATTTTGGTATAATGTATGAAGATGAAGCAAAAGAAAAATATGGAGAATTTGCAGTGGAAAATGCCAAAAATAATATGAATGAAGAAGTTTTTAACAAATGGCTAAATATCTTTAAAAGTTTAAAAAAATTTAAAACAGAAGGATTAAATGTTGAAAATAAACAAGTACAAGAACAAATAGCCTTATTATATAATAATTTTAATGAATATGTCTTTGATTGTTCTTTAGAAGTATTTGCTGGTATTGGGAAAATGTATGTTAATGATGAAAGATTTAAAACTAATATTGATAAGGTAGGTCAAGGTACAGCACAATATTTAAGTGATGCTATTGCTTATTATACATTAAATAAAGACTAATTTAATTATATTTTAGGGACGATTATATATCGTCTCTTTTTCTTTCTTATTTAAATTGTTGTATTAATTTTAGAAATAAAGTATAATACTTTAGAGGTGAACTATGAGAATACTAGGAATAGATCCAGGTACAGCTATAGTAGGTTATTCTATATTAGATTATAAAAATAATAAAATAGAACTTATAGACTATGGGTGTATATATACTGATAAAGATTTAGATATGGCTTTAAGACTTGAACAAATATACTTGAAATTAGAAAGTATAATAAACTTATATAAACCAGATCAGATGGCTATAGAAGAACTATTCTTCTTTAAAAATCAGAAAACTATAATCTCAGTTGCTCAAGCAAGAGGAGTTATAGTTTTAAAAGCACAAATGTCTGGAATTGAAATCTTTAATTATACTCCGTTACAGGTTAAAACTGGTATAACAGGTTATGGACGTGCAAGTAAAAAACAAGTACAAGAAATGACCAAGGTAATACTTAAATTAAAAGAAATACCTAAACCAGATGATGCAGCAGATGCAATAGCTATAGGGATAAATCATATTAATACTATAAAAGGTGTAGGGTATATATTAAATAATCCTAGAGGAAACGTTAATAAAGTGACCTTGTTAAAAGAAAAAAAAGGAAATGAAATAAGCCTTGAAGATTATAAAAATATGTTTAATAAAAAGAGGTAGAGATGCTAAATAAAATAAAAGAAACTGTAGATAAATATAAGAATATAATAATATCAGCACATGTTAATCCAGATGGAGATGCTTTTGGTGCTTTATTTACATTAAAATATATTATAGAAGAATATGCGCCTGACAAAAATGTAGATATAGTAATACAATATGAATTACCTAAATATATTTATAAATTTCCTGAAAGTTCGTGTATAAAAAATAGTTATAATGAAAAAGAAGTTGAGCTTGTTATAATGGTTGATACAGCAAGTATGGAACGTGCAGCTATAGACAATAATATATTTAAAATTGCAAAAGAGACTATAAATATAGATCATCATATTAGTAATACAAAATACTTAAATATTAATTATGTGGAAGATATTTCTTCTACATCAGAATTACTTTATAAATTTTTAGAATTATTTAATGTTAAGCTAAGTGAAAAGATAGCTAAATTTATGTATTTAGGAATAATTAATGATACGGGTAATTTTAGACATGGAAATGTGACTAAAAATACATTTGAAGTAAGTGCTAAACTTATGGAAGTTGGAATAAATAATAATGAAATAAGTAATATACTATTTTCTAAATCAAAAGGTAAGGCTAAAGCTTTTGGACTTGCTTTATTTGATTATACTTTTATTAAAGAATTAGGTTTTGCATATTACTTTATTTGTAAAGAAAAAATGAAAGAATATAATTTAACAGATGAGGATGTAGATGGTATATCAGAATTATTAATAAGTATAGATGGAGTAAAAGTTTCTTTATTTATTAGAGAAGATGAAAAATCTAATTTGAAAGGTAGCTTAAGATCTAAAAAAATAGATGTAAATAATGTTGCAGGAGTTCTTGGTGGTGGAGGCCACAAACTTGCTTCAGGTTTTAGAACTAATTTATGCTTTGATGAAGTTATGGATATTATTATCAAAAAATTGGAAGGAGAAGAAAATGCGTAAATATTTAACAGCCTTGTTATTACCTTTAACTTTCTCTTGCTATGTTATTGAGACTCCTATGTCTAAATATACAGCAAAAGAAGTAAGTGCTATTGCAAGTAAAAAGGTTATGGAAGTAGAAAATGAAGAGATTACATATTCAGATACAAGAATTATGAAAAAAGGATATGGTAAATGGTATTTAACACTTTATGGTAAGAAGAATCTGTTTAAATTTGAAATAGATGAAAATGGAAATATATTAAAATATGAAAAACTAGATTATAATAATTAATTAAGTGGAGCATGTCTCCACTTTTAAATTAATACCTGAATTAAAATTAACAGGTAAGTTCTATATCACAGATAATAAAGCCTCATCTTTTGGTCAAAATCTAAACTTGAAGATAATTATAAAATTACAGTTAATTATTCGGGTATAAAAAATGATATCAAAGAACAACTAAATTAGAAATTACATTAAATATGATATATACTTGGTAAAATAAAAAGCGTTTTGAACACATGTTCTTAACGCTTTTAATCATTTATCATTTTTTCTATTAAGATATCAAAGAATTTTAAAAATTCATCAACAGGTTCTAAACTTTGCTCTCTTTTAAGTTTTAGACAACTTCCTTCTAAGTTGTTTATTAAAAGATAAGTATAAAATTCAGTGTAATCAGATCTATATTTTTCATGAACACAGCTAAGAGTCTCAAGAAAAAGATAAATTCTGTTTTCTATTTGTTTAAATGAATCTGAAATTTTTTCATTAATTTCATTACTTAAATTTGAAAGTTCTGCATTTAAGTTTCCTAAAGGTGAACCACCATAGAATTTAATGGTGTTTTCTTCTATATTTCCAAACAAACTATTTTCATTATTTTCTTTTTCTTGATTATCATTTTCTATTTCTATTATTGCTATATTATTAAGAAAGATAGAAAAAAAAGATTTTAATTTAAATATTGATAAATCATCTACAGTATTATCAAAAAGATCTAGTATTCTTTTTGTTTGGTACTCTATTACGTTTAAAAGTAATTCATCTTTATTTTTAAAGTAGTAATATAAAGAACCTTTTGGAATATTACAAACTTCAAGTATTTCATTAAGTCCAGTATTTACATATCCATTACGAAAAAAAAGATTAGCACTTTGTATTATTACATTTTCTTTTTTTTTGGAAAGATCTTTTTTGTTTGCCATATTTTTTCACCTCTATATATTGTAAACTTAAAATGTTATAAAGTCAATAGATTGTAATTTTTCTTCTGATGTAATAGTATTTTTACCAAAATTAATATCATAATCATTCTCTATTAATTCAGAAAAAGAACCATGCATATTTTTAATACCATTTTCTTTGAAAATATGTATATTTTCAGTATTTACACCACTACCTACTAATATATTTTCAAAAATATTACAAGCATTTAATATGTTATCTAGACCATCTAAAGCAATTTTTTCATGTCCTGATGTAAGTATTCTATCAATATTCATATTTTTTAATAGTTTAATATTTTTTAAGTAATTATCAGAAACATCTATAGCTCTATGGAATATTGCTTCTTTTTTGTATTTATGAATTAAAGTTATAAACCTATTTGTTTTATCTATATCTATTGTTTTATCCTTATTTAAAAATCCAAATACTATTCCTTGAACTCCAAGTTCTAAAAAAGTTTTAGCGTCTTCATACATCATATCAAATTCGTGTTTTGTATAATTAAAATCGCCTTCTCTACATCTAATCATAGTTACAACTGGATGTTTTGAAATGTTTATTGCAGTTTTAACAAAATTAAAGCTAGGTGTAAGTCCACCACAGCTTAACCCTTGATTTAATTCTAATCTAGCTATATTTTTAAATTTATTACAAATATAAATGTCTTCTATATTTCCTACACAAATTTCTAAACTCATATTACCTCCATTTATAAATTATACCACAAGATGAACCAAAAATATATTTTTTTAAAATAATTTATTATATACATTTAGAAAAAGGGGAAAAACTGGTAAAATTTTAATAAATTTAGTATAATAAAAAATATAAGAAGAGATATATTAGGAGGTATTTTATGCAAGTTACTATGGGTGGAATTCCTATGGAATTATTAGGGAAAGAAGTTAAAGTTGGAGATAAAGCACCATTATTTAAAGCAGTTAATGTAGATTTATCTGAATTTAGATTAGAAGATCATTTAGGAAAGGCTATAGTTCTTACATGTTTTCCATCAGTTGATACAGGAATATGTGCAGTTCAAGCAGCTAAATTTAATAATGAAGTTGGGAAATTAGGAGATAAAGCTTTAGTTGTTACAGTATCAAATGATTTACCTTTTGCTTTAACTAGATATTGTGCAGCAGAAGGTGTTGAAAATGCAATAACAGTTTCAGATCATAAAGATTTAGATTTTTCAATGCAATATGGGATGTTAATTGGAGATTTAAGACTTTTAGCAAGAGCAGTGTTTGTAATAGATCAAGAAGGTGTAATTAGATATAAAGAACTTGCTAGTGAAGTTAAAAGCGAATTAAACTATGAAAAAGCTTTAGAGGCCTTAAAAGAATTAATATAAACTGAATCGTATGATTCAGTTTTTAAATAGGAGAAAAATGAGAAAAAAGATATATATAGCACCTATGGCAGGTGTAACAGATTATACATTTAGACTTATACATGAAGAGTTTAAACCAGATCTTATGTTTACAGAAATGATAAATTCAAATATAATAGCAAATACAAAAATAAAAGAAGTTCCTAAAATTTTAAGGTTAAGAAAAGGAAATGCTGTTCAAATTTTTGGTGAAAATATTGAAAATCTTAAATTTTGTGCTAAATATGTGGAAAGTTTAGGGGTTGATCATATAAATCTTAATTGTGGTTGCCCTATGAAAAAGATATCTAGTAGCGGTAATGGTGCTGCTCTTTTAAGAGAACCTGAGAAAATTTATTCTATAGTTTCAGAATTAAAGGAAATTTTGAATCCTTATACTAAAATTTCTTTGAAAATAAGATTGGGATATGAAGAAGCAGATAAATATATGGATATAGCTAAAATTGCTGAAAAATTAAAATGCCATCATATTACAGTTCATGGAAGAACCAAAGCTCAGATGTATACAGGGAGTTCAGATTGGAATGCTATAAAAGAAGTAAAAGAAAATATTTCAATACCAGTTATAGGGAATGGAGATATTTTAACACCAGAAGATGCATTGGAAAAAATAAATTATTCAGGTGTTGATGGTATTATGCTTGCAAGGGGATTATTTGGTAATCCGTGGCTTATATCACAAATAAGAGAAATATTAGAATTTGGAAAAGTTAAAACAATAGTGACTGATATAGATAAAATTAATATGTTGATCAAATATTTAAAACAATATGAATTAGATAATAATGGAAAATTTATACCTGATATAAAAAAACATATATTTTGGTATACTGAAAATTTTGAAAATTCTGATTATATAAAAAATGAAGTAAACAAATATGATGATTATACTAAAATTATAAATGTTATAGAAACTAGTATAAAATAATATATATATTCTTGATAATAGTTGTGAAAAAAGGTATAATATAAATACTAATGTTTTATAAGGAAGTAGGAATAAATATGGCAAAAAAAGTTGTTTTAGGAATGTCTGGTGGGGTAGATTCTTCAGTTGCAGCTTTAGTCTTAAAAGAACAGGGTTATGAAGTTATTGGGGTATTTATGAAAAACTGGGATGAAAAGGATGAAAATGGACACTGTAGTGCAGATGATGACTACAATGATGTTATTGCAGTTGCAGAACAAATTGGCATACCTTATTATTCAGTTAATTTTGTTAAGGAATATTGGGATAGAGTTTTTGAATATTTTCTTTCAGAATTAAAATTAGGAAGAACTCCAAACCCAGATGTTATGTGTAATAAAGAAATTAAGTTTAAAGCCTTTTTAGAATATGCAGAAAAATTAGGTGCAGATTATATAGCTACAGGTCATTATGCAAGATTAACAACTAATGATAAAGGAGAAAAGGTACTTTTAAGAGGAGTAGATAATAATAAAGATCAAAGCTATTTTTTAAGTGGATTATCTCAAAAGCAATTAGAAAAAGTTATTTTTCCATTAGGAGAATATGAAAAACCAGAAATAAGAGAAATAGCTTTAAAACATAATTTGAAAACAGCTAAAAAGAAAGATAGTACAGGTATATGTTTTATAGGTGAAAGAAACTTTAAAGAATTTTTATCTAAATATTTACCTGCAATACCTGGTAATATAGTTAATATAGATGGAAAAGTATTAGGGAAACATACTGGACTTATGTATTATACGATAGGTCAAAGAAAAGGTATAGGTCTTGGTAATTCTAAAGATGGAACAGGAGAACCATATTTTGTTGTGGCAAAGGATATGGATAAAAATGAACTTGTTGTTGCACAAGGTGATGATAGTTTACTTTATTCAAAAGGCTTAGTTGTACATGATTTAAATTTAATAAATGATATAACTTTTCCATATGAATGTAGTGTTAAATTTAGATATAGACAAGATGATGTTAAGGCTGTAATAAATAAAGTTGATAATAAATATGAGGTTATATTTGAAAAACCTCAAAAAGCAGTTACAGTTGGACAAGTTGCTGTTATTTATAATAAAGAGGTTTGTTTAGGTGGCGGAATAATAGAAGATATCATAAAATAGGAGGTCGTAATGTTTTGGAATTTATTTAAAAAAGAAAAGAAAAACATTCATAAAGAATCTGTTAAAATAAAAGTTTTTGATGAAAATTTAAATGAAGAAATATTAGTTGAAAAAGACAAGTGGATAAAGACTTTCCTATATCCTAAAATGAAAGAAAATATAAATAATACAGAAAATTTATATAATCTTTTACTTATAGCACTTAATTATAATATATATGAAGAAGTATTAGAATTTGCCCTTATATTAAAAGATAAGGAACACTCATCTTTAAGATCCATGGAAATTTTATCAGAAATATATTTTTGTTCAAGTGATTATAGAGAAGTTTTATTTATTATAGATAAATATATAAGTGATGGAAATAATTTAAGCGGTATACTTTATTATTACTATGCACTTTCTCATCTATATTTAGAACTTGATGTAGAATATGAAGAAATAATAATAGAAGGATTAACTAAGTTTCCTAATAATAAAAAACTTGTTAAAGAATTTATAGAAATGTTAAATTCTAAAGAAGTTCATAATGCAAATGAACTTATGAAAAAAATGTCAGAAATAGATGGAGCGTATAGATTATGTATGATATTTGCAAAAAAAGAATATAAAAGTTCAAGATATCCTAGTGCAAATATATATATCTTAAAATCTATATTGTATGCTAAAAATAGAGTTGATATTTTATGTGAGATATCTGAAATATTGTTTAAGTATAATCAGTTTAGTGAATTTGAAGATCATATACTTACCAAATTTGATATTAATGAAAGAAAACTAGATTTCTGTAATATAGTTTTAAAATATTATTATCTTGTTATGAAATATATAGAAGGTCTAGATCTTTTAAAACAAATGTATGATATAAAACTTTATGATGAAAAGATTTTAAATAAATTAGTGTTTTATGAGAATGAATTTTTAAAAATGAAGTTAAAAAATAATAATATCGTTCTTTATGATAGAATTGAAAATGAAAATACAGATGGAAAGCAACAATATTTTAATATATTACACCCTTTATACTACTATATTTTAAATAGAAATGAAAAATTAGAAGTATCTAAAGATAGTTTAACAAATATAATGTTTCTACCTATAGCATTTGATACTGTTAAGCCTGTAAATAAAGAAATAAAAGATTATTTAAATATTATACCAGTTTTAATATTAGAAAAAATATACAAGTATACAAATATTAAGTTTCAGGTTACATATAATAAAAATGAAACATCTTTTATTGCTAAAAAAGGAAATTATGATTTAAACTTCTTTAAAGGTATATCTCATGTTAATCCAAAATTAAAGTATATAATAAGTGGTGTTTTAAAAGAAGAAAAAGATGGAACTTTTCTAGAAATATATAGATATGAATGTGAAAAAGATCAAATAGTTAGTATGGTTTCTCCAATACTTGTAACTAATGTTGATTCTTATTTGGCTATTAAAGTTATAAAAACTATAACAGATTATTTCAATATTATGCTTAATCTTAATGATTTTGATATTAAATTAGAAGATATTAATAGTATCAAGTATAGTTTGAATTTATTCTTTGATTTTGATAAAAGTAATAAATATAGATATTGGACAATGTTTTCACAATTAGAATATTATATAAAAAATATAAGTAAAGAAGAAGATATATTAAAAGCACTTACAATAATTAAGTTTATGAATATATATAATATGGAATATGATGGAAGATATAGAAATATTTTATATGAATTAAACTTAAAACTAAATGATAATAAAGAAATAACATCTATAATTCGTTCTGTTTTTGATAAAGAGGTGAATTAAATGTTAAAAAAAATTGAAGTTAAGAATATAATATATATATTAATTTGTTTCATATATATTTATGTTTTAACTAATCCTTTAGCTAATTTATATATACTTTTAGGATCTTTACTATTTACTTTTATGAGTATATTTTTTATGCAAGATTTACTTACTAAGTTAGCTTATAAGAATAAAAAAATGTATATTTTTATATTAATATCTACATTTATAGCTTTTATATTTGAAAGTGTACTTAATTCATCAGATTTTATAAATGATTCTATTTTAAAGTTTAATATATTACTTACAATTATGTTTGTCACGAGGGTTATGTATATTCTATCTGGTATAATTATATCTTTTTATGTAGTTGATACTAAACAAAAAAGATATCTATTAATACCTATTTTATTCATACTATCTGGTATATGTCTTTATCTTGAAATTATTAGTTCTTATGTACCTTATTTATATACACTAGCTATAATAGTGTACATAATTAATAATTTTATCAAAGCTGAGGAAGAAGGGGCTAAATAATGAGTATAAAAAAAGATGTTGTTAAGTTAATTGAAGATATAATAGAAGATGGTAAGTATAGTAATATACAAATGAACTATATTTTTAGTAAAAATAGTTATACTAGAAATGAAAAGGCATTTATAAATAACATAGTTAATGTTACAATTAAAAATTTAATGTATATAGATTACATCATAGAAAGTTTAGCTAAGTCTCCTAAAAGATATATTAAACAGATATTAAGAGTGAGTCTTGCCCAAATTCTATATACTAGTGCAGATTATAAAGGGGTAGTTTTTGAAGCAGTAGAGATTGCTAAAGAATATAATGAATTTCAAGCAAAATTTGTTAATTCATTTTTACGTAATTTTATAGAAAAAAAAGAAGAACTTGAAATTAATGCACCACTTAATGTTAAATTATCATATCCAAAATGGTTTGTAGAAAAAATGAAAATAGAATTTGGAGAAGATAAATATTTAGATGTGCTTAGAAGATATAAACAAAATAGTTATTTTTCTGTTAGAGTAAATCATAAAAAGTTATCTAAAGATAATTTTATTAAGTTAGTTAAAGATGTTGAAAGTGAAATCTTATTTGAAGTTGATAATGTATATTATTTAAATAATAATAAAATAACTAAAACAAGGGATTATTTATTAGGGAATATTCATATACAAGATGGTTCTTCTAATTTAGTTGTTAAAATTTTAAATGTTAAAGATACTGACTTAGTATATGATGCAGCAGCAGCTCCTGGTGGTAAATCGCTTGCTATACTAGAGGGGTATAATCCTTTAAAATTAGTTGCAACAGATATACATGAACATAAGGTGAATATGCTTAAGGAATTTGAAAAAGATTATGCTAACTTTGAAGCTATATGTTCAGATGCGACTAAATTTAATCAGGGGATGTATGATAAGATATTACTTGATGTACCTTGTTCTGGTATAGGAGTTTTAACTAAGAAACCTGAGAAAATATATAAATTAAAACAAAATGATGTAAAAGAAATAAAAAAAATACAAAAGAAAATATTTGATAATGTGTATAAGTTATTAAAAGAAGGTGGAGAATTAGTATATAGTACATGTACTATACTTCAAAATGAAAATACTAATAATTTAGAATACTTTTTAAATAAATATCCTGAATTAGAAGTTGTTGATGTAGAATTTCCTAAGGAAGTTAAAATTATTAAGGATAGATTTGGAGGAAATTTAATTTCTTATGAAAATAAATATTTAGATGGATTTTATATAGTTAAATTAAAGAAAGGTAAGAATTAGAATGCATATTAATTTAGATAAAAGAGTTCAATATATATTGAATATTTTAAATGAATATGGTAGTGCATATATCGTAGGAGGTGCTATAAGAGATATTTTGTTAGGTATAGAACCAGAAGATTACGATATAGCATCTAACATATCTATGAGTGAATTATTCTATATTTTAGATGAGTATAATCCAGTGGTTATTTCTGAAAAATATGAAATAGTATCTATTGAAATTGAAGGTATTAACATAGAAATAGCTCGTTTTAGAAAGGAAAATGGAGTTTTAGATGGTAGAAATCCAGAACATTTTTCTTTTGTAGATACTATAGAAGAAGATCTTAAAAGACGTGATTTTACAATAAATGCATTTGCATATAGTTCTAATACTGGACTTATCGATATATATAATGGTTTGGAAGATTTAGAAAATAGGAAAGTAAATGTAGTAGGTGAAGATGCATTCTTAAGATTAAAAGAAGATAATGTAAGAGTGTTGAGAGCCTTATATTTAGTATCTAAATTTGATTTCAAACTATCGTGTGAATTAAAGGAAGCTATAGAAAAATTTGATTTACAGAAAAAATACAAGATATCTAAAACTAATTTTTTTAAGACTTTAAATAAAATTTTATTTAATAAGTATTCATATAAGGCGCTTGATATGGCTATTAATTTAAATGTTTTAAATACTTATATACCTGAAATTAATAGTATTAATAAGAATAAAGTTATACAAAAAGATCTTGTAAATGCATATAAGGTTTACTGTAAATATAATGCTTATGAAGAAAAATCTATAGGTTATGCTATATTTTGTATATATTTAGGTAAATCTTTTTCAACTAAGAATTATATGTTCCCAAGTATATCTTTTGTTGAAGCATATTTGAAACAATTTAACTTAAATATAGTGGATATTATATTGATAAAAAATCTAATATATTATAGTAATATAACTGATAAAAAATTAGGTGTTTCATTTATTAAAAGAATGTTATTTGAATTTAGAAATAATAAGAATGTTTCAAAACTTCTAAATTTGATTTCATTTATAAATCATCACTCAAAAGATTATAATAATATTATGAAAAAAACTCTTGAGTTGTTGAGTAAAATACAATCTATATACTTTAATGGTGACATTATTTTTATGAATGATATGGATATAAGTATAGTAGATATATATAATTTAAAATTACCTATAGATATAAATAGAGATTATATTAGAAAAGAAATATATAATAAATTAATTGAAGGTGAACTTATAAATGTTAAAAAAGATATTATAGAATATATAAATGATAAATATGCTAATGGTTTGAAAATTACTGAAGTTAAATCTTCAGGAGCTTTAGTTTTTAGGTATGATAAAGAAAAAAAACTAGAATTTCTGTTAGTTAAAATTAATGGAGGTAATTGGGGATTCCCTAAAGGTCATATAGAAGAAAATGAGAATGAAATAGAAGCAGCTAAAAGAGAAATTAGAGAAGAAACTGGACTTGATGTAGAACTTTATTATTCAGATGAATTTAAAAAGGTTATATCATATATTACTAATGATGGTAATTTAAAATACGTTACTCTTTATTTAGCTGAGGTTGGAAATGATGATCAGGTTTATATAGATAATTATGAAATAGTTGATTATAAATGGTTAAGTCTTGATGAAGCTCTTAAGGTGATAACTTATTCATCTCAAAGAGATGTTTTACATAGTGCAAGATTATATTTATTTATGAGAAAGGGGATGTAATGAGAAATAATATTTTTTTAGGATTGGTACATTATCCAGTTTATAATAAAAATAGTGAAGTTGTTGCAACTTCAGTTACAAATTTTGATATACATGATATATCAAGATCATGTAGAACTTATGATATTAACAAATATTTTATAATAACTCCAGTAGATGCTCAAAAAGAATTGACTTCTAGAATAATAGGTTTCTGGCAAGAAGGAGATGGAATAGATTTTAATAAGGATAGAAATGAAGCTTTTGAAAATACTTTGCTTTCAGATAGTATAGAAGATAGTATAAAAACTATAGAAAAAATGACAGGGAAAAGACCTGTTATAGTTACAACTTCAGCTAGAATGTTTGAAAACACAGTTTCTTTTTCAGAGCTTAGTAATAAAATATTTAATGATGATGAAGTATATTTATTATTATTTGGTACAGGTTGGGGTCTAACTCAAGAAGTTATGGATATGTCTAAATATATATTAGAACCAATAAGAATAAATACAAGATATAATCATTTATCAGTAAGAGCTGCTGTAGCTATAATACTTGATAGATTATTTGGAGAAAAATAGGAGGAATTTATGGTAGGAATTGTTTTGGTTTGTCATAGTAATGCAATGACAGATGCATTTTTAGAATTTTGTGAAGTATTAAAACAAGAAGATTTTCCTTTGTTAAATGGGGGAGGATCACATTATGATACTTATGGTACTACACCTGAAATGGTTGCTAGTATTGTAAAAGAAGCAGATAAAGGAAACGGTGTACTTGCAATAGTAGATTTTGGTAGCTCTATTAATGCTGTACAAGGTGCTCAAAAAATATTAAAAGGTGAAATCGAGCTTGAAATAGCAGATTGTCCTTTTGTCGAAGGAGCTTTATCTGCTATAGCTGCAAATGATGAAAGTTTGGATTTAAAAACTTTAAAAATGATAGCAGAAGATAGTTCTAATTTTAAAAAAATTAAAGGCTAGGTGAATTTATGATTAGAGTTTTAGATTTGACAAGAGAATTTATAAGGTTTTTTAAAAATAATTGGTTTAAACTGATAATTATACTTTTAGCTAATATATTTATAAATATTTATGTAGCTAATTTTATTGATAATAGTAGTTCTACTTATTTTTGGGTTAGTAGTATATCTTTAATAATATTAGATATATTATTGCTTAATGTATTTATGTATGAATATACAGATAATAAGTTTAATTTCAGAAGGTTTTTAGAATATTTTGCTATAAGAATTGTTATAGTTTTAATAACATTATATACTGGAACTAATCATTTTTTAGCATTACCTTTTTCAACTGTATTAATGGTATTTAGTTTTATATTGATATTTTTTAAATATTTATATTATAGTGATGAAATAAGTTTATCAAATTCTATAGATTATTCTTTTACTTTATTTAAAGCGGTTTGGTTGCAAATTTTATCTATAATATTTATATATACTTTTTTAGTTGTTGTACTTACTCTTATAATGACATTTGCTTATATAGATACTAATACTTTAGCAAATATTAATGATTCTATTTTGTTACAACAATATATTAGAGAAAATACAATGATTATTTCTAAAAATTATTTATATATAACATTAATTGAGTTGTTAGGTATGATTGAATCGGTTTTAATAGGAGTTTATTACTATAGATTAAAAAAGATAAAAAATTAGGTGGTAATTATGTTTAAAGAAGTTTGTAAAGATAATTTTAAATTTATTAAAAGTACTTGGATTATATTATTACTTATGTCATTGTTTTTATCTTTTATAATGTATTTAGATATAAAGGTATTGTTGTTTAATATTATAGTAGCATTAAAGATTATGAGTATTTATCCTTACTTAGGAGGTTATGAATTATATGATGCATTACCAATGTTATTAAGAGCTTTATCTGATCCATTTATGATATTCATAATTATTTTAATTGGATTATTAGAAAATGCTTTAATTGGTTCATATTTCTATAATTTAAAAAAACTATACTACAATGAGGAGAGTGGATGGACAATTTAATATTAATAGGTCAGGTAACTGGTACACATAGATTATTAGGAACTGTTAAGGTTAATAGCAAGTTTCCTAATGTTGAAATTTTAAAAGGGTTAAGTGTAATACTTAAAAAAGATAATGATATTAAAATATCTAAAATTAATGATGTTAAAGGTATTACTGGAGGTAGAGTTCTATTTGATTTAGATAAAATAAATAATTTAGATCTTGCAAAAGAATTAGTGGGATATAAGATATATGTTAGATCAGACTTAGTCCCTGATTATAAAGAGGAAATTTCTATTATAGGGTATAATGTATATGATAAAGAAGAACATATAGGTGAAGTAATAGATATTTTAGAAACAGCAGCACATGAAATACTTATAGTAGATAATTTAGGAAGTGAAATTATGATACCATATATAGATGTGTTTGTAAAAGAAGTTGATGATGTAAAGAAAATAATTAAAGCAGAGTTAATAGAAGGAATGAGATAGATGAAAATAAGGGTACTTACATTATTTGAAGAGTTATTTTCGCTTTACCTTTCTCAAACTATAATGAAACGTGCAGATGACAATGATATAATTTATGATATTGTGAATATTAGAAATTATTCAAATAATAAACATAATCAAGTAGATGATACACCATTTGGTGGTGGAGCAGGTATGGTACTAAAACCTGAACCCTATTGGGCATATTTTAGAGAACTTAGATTAAATAAAGTAAAAAAACCTTATACTGTATTTGTAAGTCCACAAGGAAAAACTTTAGATCAAAATAAACTAATAGAGTTATCTAAAATAGAAGATTTATGTATAATATCTGGAAGATATGAAGGCCTTGATCAAAGAGTTATTGATAAATTTGTTGATGAAGAAATATCTATAGGAGATTATGTTTTAAGTAGTGGTGATTTGGCATCTCTTGTTTTAATAGATGGTATAGTTAGAATGAAAGATGGTATAATAAAAAAAGAATCATATGAAACAGATTCTTTCTATAATGGATTATTAGGATTTCCACAATATACAAGACCTCAGGTTATTGATAATATGACAGTTCCTGAAATTTTATTAAGCGGTAATCATAAATTAATAGATGAATATAGGTTTGAAAAATCTGTTTTTAAAACTTTAAAAAACAGACCAGATCTAATACAAGAAAAAATAGAAGATAAAAATTTCAAGAAAAAATATGATTTAATAATAAATCAAATTTTAAAAAAGTAAAAAATATGATATAATACAATGGTGATATAGAATGAGTAAAAAAATATTTATATTAATTTTTATTCTTTTGAATTTAATATCATATTCAGAAGATGAAAAAATATATATAGTTGGTGAAAAAGCAGAAATAGAAGAAAAAAATGAGAATAGATTAGAAACATTTTTAAATTCTATAAAATATTTTAATAATACAGTTGCACTAAACTATATTAATGGAAGTAAAAATGAGTATTCTACTGTTTATCCAGCTGGTTCATATTCACCAGGATTTCAAAATGTAATTACAAAATCAGAAGTGGATCCTATAGATATAAATCTTAAGAATTCAGTTGGAGAAAGTGCAGTTATACTTGCTATAGAATATGGAAATAATGCAATATTGAAAGAATTACTTAAACATGATGTAAACTTAAATGTTAAACATCCTGTATTTGGTAAATATCCTATACATTCAGCAGTGTATTTTCAAAATAGGGAAGCAGTAGAAATGTTGCTTGAAAAAGAACCGGATTTTGTAAATTTTAAAAATGATGTAGACGGTTGGATGCCACTTGAAGATGCGGTATTAAAAGGTGATGCAGATATAGTAAAATTACTTTTAGATAAGGGAGCAGATCCTAGACTTAGAGATTATTCTGGTAAAAGAGCTATAGATTTGGCGGTTAATTATGGTAAAGGTGAAATAGTTAAATTACTTAGAGATAAGATAGTTGAATTGAGAAAATAAATATACGTGGAGGAAAATGTTATGATGAGATTAACAGGAATAGGTGCATCTGAGGGTGTAGCAATAGGAAAAGTTTTAATTTTTCACCAAGAAGAATTAGAATTTCCTAAAGAGAAATTTTTAAGTAGTGAAACAGCTGAATCTGAAATTATTAAGTTAGAAGAAGCTATGAAAAAATCAAAAACACAATTAATCTCTATTAGAGAAAAAGTAAGGGCAAAACTTGGCGATGATAAAGCAGATATTTTTGACGGACATATACTTTTACTAGAAGACGAAGATTTAATGGATGAGATTACAGCTAAAATTAAAGAAGATGGGTTAAAGGCTCCTTATGCATTAAAAGAAGGAATTGATGGTTATTGTGAAATGTTATCACAACTTGATGACCCTTATTTAAGAGAAAGAGTAGCAGATTTCCAAGATATAGGAACTAGATGGTTAAAAAATTTATTAAATATAAAAATAAAAGATCTTAGTAATTTAGAACCTAATACTATAATCGTTACTAATGATTTAACTCCTTCAGATACAGCGCAATTAGACTTAGAAAATTGTAAAGGATTTGTAACTGAAGTTGGAGGTAAAACAGCACACTCTGCAATAATGGCAAGATCATTAGAAATACCAGCAGTAGTTGGAACTAAATCAATAATAACTACAGTTAAAGATGGAGAAGATATAATAATAGATGGAGATGAAGGAGAAATTTATTTAAGTCCAACTCCAGAATTAGTTAAAGAGTTTGAAGTAAAAAGATTAGAACAAATTAACGCAATAGAAGAATTAAGAAAATTAAAAGATTTAAAACCTATAACAAAAGATGGACACGAAGTTGAAATATGGGGAAATATAGGGAAACCTGAAGATGTAGAAGCAGTAATTGAATCTGGTGCTACAGGTATAGGATTATATAGAACAGAATTCCTATTTATGAATTCAGATCATATGCCTACAGAAGAAGAACAATATAGAGCGTATAGAGCAGTTGTTGAAAAAATGAATAATAATCCAGTAACTATTCGTACTATGGATATAGGTGGAGATAAAGAATTACCTTATTTAGATCTACCAAAAGAATTAAACCCATTCTTAGGATATAGAGCTATAAGAATATCTTTAGTTAACAAGGAAATGTTTAAAACTCAATTAAGAGCTATATTAAGAGCGTCTGCTTATGGAACAGTTAAAATTATGTATCCGATGATAAGTTCTATAAAAGAAGTTAGACTTGCTAATCAAATATTAGAAGAATGTAAAGCAGAACTTGATGCTATAGGTAAGAGATTTGATAGAAATATTAAAGTTGGTATTATGATAGAAACACCATCTTCTGCAATAATAGCATATAAATTTGCAAAAGAGGTTGATTTCTTCTCAATAGGAACTAATGATTTAACTCAATATTTCTTAGCAGTAGATAGAGGAAATGAAATGGTTTCAGATCTTTATTCAGCATTTAATCCAGCAGTACTTGAAGCTATACAAAAAGCAATAGACGCTGCACATAATCAAGGAATTTCTATAAGTATGTGTGGAGAATTTGCAGGAAATAAAGATGCTGCAGAATTATTATTAGGTATGGGACTAGATGCATTTAGTATGTCAGCATCTTCTGTATTAAAAGTTAAAAATAAAATATTAGAATGTAATTATACTGATGCTCAAAAATATAGAGATTTAATCTTAAGTAAAGATACAACAGAAGAAGTTATAGAGTCTCTAAGATAGGAGTTTAAATGAGAAAACTAAGAAGTGATAAAGAAGCAAAGAAAAAACAAAAAGAAGAATTATTAAATGAAGAAAGTAATAAAGAAGTAGATTATTCTAATGAATTACCTTTTACAAAATTTGATTATATAATTTATGCACTATTCTTTGTGGTTACGTTATTTAATAATAATGTTTTAGGTGTAGTAATGGTATTATCAGTAATACTTCTAGGTTCATTTATATATAAACAATTCAGTAAGAATTTATCAAATAATTTTATGTATAGATTATTTGTCTTCCTATTGTTATCAATAATAGCGCTGCCGGTACGTATGTTAATTCTTAAGTTTATGTAAGGAAGTGAATTAAATGAAAAAAATGTTAGTAATTTGGGTGAATGGACTTGAAGAAACTGAAACAATATTTCCTGTAGATTTAATGAGAAGAGCAGGAATAAAAGTTGATGCTGTAAGTATTACAGATAAACTTGAAATTTTAAGTTCTCATAATATATCCTTAAAGGCTGATAAACTATTTGAAGATATAAATATAGATGATTATGATGGAATTATGTTTTCAGGTGGTGCAGGTTATAAAGAATATGAAAAAAATTTATTTTTAAAAGAAACAGTTGAAAAATATATTTTAGATAATAAACTTGTAACAGCAATTTGTGCAGCACCTTCATATTTAGCTAAAATTGGAGTGTTAAAAAATAAGGAAGCTACAGTATATAAAGGGTTTGACCATTTTTTAACTGAAAATGGAGCTATATATGTAGATGTTCCAGTTATAAAAGCTAATAATATTATAACTGCAAGATCTGTAGCAGCTGCAAAAGATTTTGGACTTGAAGTAGTAGAATATCTTTTAGGAAAAGAAACTAGAATTAATTTAGAAGAAGAAATAATAAATTACTAGAAAAAGGCGAAAGCCTTTTTTTATTATTAGATTCATTAATTTTAAAATAAAATTAATTTCTATAGATTTTAATAATAAATTAGTTCAGGTAATATATAGGATAGTAATACTTTTGATAACTTTTTTAGTTACGTGGTATTATAGCACTCTTGCTGAAGCGAATAATAATAAAGGATTTGAAACTTTAATGGTTCATAGGATAGCTTGGATACATTTTGATATAATTATTAAAATAATAAGTTTAATATTAAGTGTTACAATATACCCACCAGCTATGAGCTATTCTATATTCATAACTCTAATATTCTTAGTTATTCCAAATCAATTTAAAAATTAGATGATATTTAAAAAATAGTAAATAAAATTATAGTAGGAGGTTGCTTTGTTTCGGAGTAATCTCTATTTTGTTGATAATAATATAAAAAATAAAGGATAAGATTTATAATATATACCAAAAAAATAGATGGTAAAATTTAAAATTACTATAAAGTTTGAAGGTGTATTTTTTGTATATATTTTTACTAAAAAATTTTTAAAACCAATAATATTTAATCTTGACAAAATATAAAATCAAGATATACTTTTAATAGATATATAAGTATAAAGGAAGTGAATATTATGGAAATGTTAGCTATGATTTTAGCCGGTGGAAGAGGTTCTAGACTTGATATACTTTCTGAAGAAAGAGTTAAACCAAGCGTGCCTTTTGCTGGTAAATTTAGAATAATTGACTTTACTTTAAGTAATTGTTCTAATTCTGGTATTTATGATGTGGCATTACTTACCCAATATTTACCTTTATCTCTAAATGAACATATAGGTTCAGGAAGACCTTGGGATTTTGAAAGAAGAGATTCAAGCATTACATTGTTACAACCTCACGAATCATTAAGAGGTCAATCATGGTATCAAGGTACTGCAGATGCTATAAGACAAAACTTAAAATTTATAAAAAATAAGAATCCTAAATATGTGTTAATATTATCAGGAGACCATATTTATAAAATGAATTATAAATGGATGTTAGATGAACATAAAAAGAATGATGCAGAATTAACAATAGCTGCTATTAATGTTCCTGTGGAAGAAGCATCTAGATTTGGTATTTTTGAAGTAGATGAGGATAAAAAGATTTTAAGTTTTGAAGAAAAACCAGAACATCCAAAAAGTAATTTTGCTTCAATGGGAATATATATCTTTAATACAGACTCTTTAATTAAATATATAGAAGAAGCTGAAGAAGTTGATCTTGACTTTGGTAAACATATTATACCTAAGATGATTAAAGAAGAAAGAAAAGTATTTGTTCATTGCTATGATTCATATTGGATGGATGTAGGAACTTATGATTCATACTTAGAAGCTAACCTTGATTTAATTAAAAAATCTGAAGAAGTTGGAATAAATTTATATGATCCTAATTGGAAAATTTATACTAGAAATGAAAACTTAGCTCCAGTAAGAATAGGTGTTACTGGAAGTGTTTTAAATTCATTAATATGTAATGGATGTAAAATAGAAGGTCGTGTTGAAAATTCAGTTTTAGGACCAGGAGTTACTGTAAGACATGGATCAACTGTAAGAAATAGTATAATATTTGCAGGAACATATATAGATGAAAATACACATATAGGTACAAGTATAATAGATAAAAATGTATATATTGGTAAAAACTCTATAATAGGACATGGAGACGATTATACACCTAATATAGAAAAACCAGACTTATTAAGTAAAGGTATAAATGTAATAGGAAAAGGTGTTAAACTTGGAGATGGAACAGTTATTGAAAGAAATGTTAGAATTTTTTCAAAAGTTGAATTAATGAATTATGGAAACTATATAACTAGTGGTCAAACAATAAAGAAATGAGTTGGGAAATATGAAAATAGTATATCTAGCTTCTGAAGTTTATCCTTTTTTTAAAACTGGAGGACTTGCAGATGTTATGGAAGCCCTACCTAAAAAGATGGTAGAATTCGGTCATGATGTGACAGTTATTATGCCTAAATATGATAAAATAGGATTAAAATATTTAGAAAAAATAGAATTTGTAGATAGAATAGAAATAAATGGAGAAATATTTAATCTTGTGAAATATCCTGATGAAAAAATAAATTACTTATTTATTGAAAATACAACATATTATGAAAGAGGACGTGTTTATGGGGATATGGATGAAGATTATCAATATGCACTATTTTGTGAAGCCTCTTTAATTTTTCTAAAAAGACAAAATATACAAGCAGATATACTTCATTGTAATGATTGGCAAACAGGTCCACTGCCGTATTTCTTAAAGGAAAGATACAAAAAATATGATCCATTTTATTGGGATATGAGGGTTGTATATACTATACATAATTTAATGTATCAAGGAAGATTTAATAATTATTCTTTTGATAGACTTGGATATTATAGAGATAGTGAAAGACTTAATTTTATGGAAATAGGACTTTCTTATTCTGATGTAATAAATACAGTTAGTCCAAGTTATGCAAATGAAATTAAATTCCCTTATTTTGCAGAAGGACTTGAATGGATAACATCATTTAAACATATATATGGTATATTAAATGGTATAAATGAAGAATTATTTGATCCGATGAATACTAAAGATATACTTCCATATAATGTGGATGACTTGAGTAATAAATTAGAAAACAAAAGAAAATTACAAGAAATGTTTTGTTTACCTAAAAATGATGATATGATAATAGGATTAGTATCTAGATTTGTTGAAGGTAAAGGACTTGATATAGTTAGTGCAAGAATAGAAGAACTTATAAAAAATGATTCAGTACAAGTGATATTTTTAGGTTCAGGATCAAGTTATTACGAAGATTACTATAGATATCTTGAAAATAAATATCCTAATAAATTTAAGGCTTATATAGGTTATTCAGAAAGTGTAGCTAATTTAATATATGCTGGGTCTGATTTATTCTTAATGCCATCAAGATATGAACCTTGTGGTCTTTCTCAAATGATAGCAATGAGATATGGAACTATACCGTTGGTAAGAGAAACAGGAGGATTAAGAGATACTGTTATACCTTATGATTTTACTAATGATAATGGTAATGGTTTTTCATTTTTGAATTTTAATGCTGATGATATGTTAAATACAATAAGATTTGCAGAATATGTATATTATGATAGAAAAGATGTTTGGAATAGACTAATTAAAAGAAATATGAAAATAGATAATTCTTGGAATAAATCAGCTAGAGAATATGAAAATTTATATAATATAGCTAAACAAACTCCCTAAAAATATATTGATTGGTATGCATTTTAATGATGCATACCTTTTTATATAATATCATAATAGTAGATTTTTTTGTTTATTATATGGTATAATCAGACATTTCGATAGAAAAAAAGATAAAAAATGCCCTTAACCTACTAAAAATGCAGGTTGTAGGGCATATATTTTTATTTTAAAAGTGTAGACATTAAATCTTAATCTTACAATTTTTCACAATATTTCTAATGTCATTACCATTAACTACAGTCTTATCTATCTGTATATCTAATAATTCAGTTATTTTATTATCTATTATACCTTCTCCTTTCCCTACATTGAAAAAGGAAACACATTTTGAATAAATAGAAAAAAATGAAAGTGTAATAATTATTAGAGTAAACATAAATTCTAAAATTATTACATTTTTTTTAAAATGTAAAAAAATAATTCCGTAATATGAAATATAGAAGGTAGAAAGGTTTGCGCATTATTGTTTGAAAAAGTAGAAAAATAGGGTATTAAGAACATGTTCTTTAGAGTATAATTTTTAAATAGGTAACAAATATTGACAAATTAAATAGGGGGGGGTATAATAATCTCTGATATTAAGAAAACTAGAATAAGGAGAATAAATAGAAAAAATTGATAAATTATTAAAAAGATATTTGAAAAGAAAAGTTAAAATGACAACTGCTTTGTTAGTTGCATTTTTGATTAGTGGGAGTTTGAGTTTTGCAAGTTCTAATGCTAGTGATACAGGTCCAGCTGATGTAGTTGAAGATAATCTTACTGATCTTTATTTAGAACCAGGAACATATACTCCAGATGAAGAAGGAAATATTAATATGACACTTATACATAGGCAAGGTGGTAATGGAGAAGATATGCCTGATGACTATAAGTATAATATGCCTAAAGAAGAATATGATAAGTTAAGTGATCATGATAAAGAAGTATTAGAAAAAAGAAGAGTTATAATAAAAAATGTTGTTAATAAGGATAAAATGACAGGAGATGTAACATCTACTACATTAACAATTACAAATGGAGATAATAGATTATTTGGAGATTCTAATTTAACAGTAGAACTTAAAGAAGATACAGTAGATACAGTACATTTAAAAGAAAATGCAGTAACAGAAAGTAAGTTAGCAACAGATTCAGTTACTGAAGGTAAAATTAAAGATAATGCAGTTACAAGTTCTAAATTAGCAACAGATTCAGTAACAACAGCTAAGATATTAGATAAAAATGTTACAACAGAAAAACTTGCAGATGGAGCAGTAACAACAGAAAAATTAGGAGCAAGTTCAGTAACTGAAGAAAAAATTCAAGATGGAGCAATTTCAAAAGATAAATTAAATACTGCTTTAAAAAATGAAATAGATGGAAAAGTTAATTTAAATGGAGAAAATATTGATGCAGAATCTAAAAAGAAATTAACAGTTAAATTAACAGAAGGAGCAGATGTATTAACAACACCAACAAATACAATAGTTACAGATACAATAGTAAAATCAGGACTAGATAAAAAGGTAGATATAGAATCTGTAAAAGGAAATATTACTTCTAAAACATTAATAATTAAAAATGGCGAAAAGAGATTAATTGGTGATTCTGATTTAGAAATAGAAATTAAAGAAAGTTCTATTACAAAAGAAAAATTATCTCAACCTTTAAAAACTAAGATTGATGAAATAGATAATAAAGCAGATACTAATGCTACAAATATATCAATACCTAACTATGTAAGAGCATTAAGTCGTGGAGCTAGTATTGAAAATCCTAATGAAATGTTAGTTAAAGATAGTGAAGTTAAAAAATATCTAGATTTAAATTACTATACAAAGCTAGAAGTTGATCGTATTAGTTCTAAATCAGATGTTGCACTTAGTGGAGTAGCTAATGCTGTTGCAATGGCAAATTTACCACAAGTATCAAGCTATAATGATTATAGACATATGGTTTCAGCATCTTATGGTAATTATGCAGGTCAAAGTGCTATATCAGTTGGTTTAAGTGGATTAACAGAAAATAATAGAGTGACATATAAATTATCTGGTGCACTTAATACTAAAGGGGAATTAGCACTAGGATTAGGTATAGGAGTAATGATAGGCAAAGCTAAAACACCAACGGTTGAAATGCCTACATCAATAAAAGATAAACTTGCAAAATCTGAAAATGAGAGAAAAGAAATGCAACAAAAATTATTAGAACAATCAAATCAAATAAACGATTTGTATAATATAATAAAAGAATTAAAACAAGAATTGAAAAAAAGATAAATTGAGATAGTTATTGAGAAATACTCCATAAAACTCATGTGAGTTAATGGCGTATTTATATTTAATATAGAAAGTATAATGGTTAAAAATATGATTAATTATTAGATATATTGACATTAACAATATTGACAAATTATGTTGGGGGGGGTATAATTTATACTGAAAAGGAGGTTGTATGAATAAGAAAAAGATTTTATTAATACTAGGTTTAATAATTATTGGAACAAGTATTAAAGCTTCTCCGACAGCCGATGAACTAAATGATAAGATAAATGCATTACAACAACAAATAGATGTATTAAAAAGAAAAAATGCTAATGCTTATTATGTTAAGATTAAAGGTGATGTATATGATACTGCTGTAAATACACCTAATGATACTGCAGATATAGGAGATGTTGGAGTAGATGGAGGATTAACACTATTACAAAGTGGTATTGCCATAGGACCAAGAGCAACAGTAAAAAATGCACCTAATGAACCTACAATAGGAGGGCAAAGAGATGCTACAAATGGAATAGCTGTTGGAGTTAGAGCACAAGTATTTGGAGCTAAAGATGGATTAGCTATAGGGACAGGAGCAAAAGTTGATACTGGAGCACAAGGTTCAATAGCAATAGGAACAGGGACAGAGGTTAGTAGAAAATTAGATGAAAGAAATATCCAAAATTTAGCTAGATGGTCAGTAGCTATAGGGACAAAGAATGTAAAATCACATGCTGAAAATGGAATAGCTATAGGGTCAGCAGATATACTAGCTGAAGATGTTGGTAGTGTAGCGATAGGTTCAAATGAAATAAAAGCAACACAACGTGCAGGTGTGGCTATAGGATCTGCAAAAATAAGTTCTACAAGTATGAGTTCAGTAGCAATAGGGTCATCTGGTATATCTTCAACAGGACATACAAGTGTGGCGATAGGGTCTTGGGTAGTTAGTTCTACGGCGAGTACCAGTGTTGCATTGGGGTCATCATATATAGAGGCAACTGATGAATATGCTCTTGCGGTAGGGTCAGAAAAGGTAAAATCTAAAAAGAATAAAAGTGTGGCAATAGGAGCATATAAAATAGAATCGGAAGCAGATAATTCTGTGGCAATAGGTTCAAACGAAGTATATTCAAAAGCAGAAAAAGCTATTGCTTTTGGTAATAATGTAGAAGTTAATGATAAAAATTCTATTGCGATAGGTTCAAGTTTAATATCACGTGGATTAAATGCGATAACTATTGGTAATAATTCAAAAGTTTCAAAAAATGATACAATAGCAATAGGGTCAAACACAATAGCATCTGGTATAAATGGTATTACTATAGGTAATAATTCTAAAGTATTAAAAGATGATAATGTGGCACTAGGGAGTGATTCTCTAGCTAATAAAGAAAGTAAAATATTAGGGTATAATCCTTATGAAATGTTTAATAAAGATGTTAGTAAGGGTGACCAAAATAAATTTATTACAGATAAAGCAATGGATTATAATAGAATAGATGCAGAAATTACACAACTTGAAACTGAAAAAGTAAATTTACAAACTGAACTTGCTGCAATAGAAAAACAAATGGAAACTACACATGATGATACGGAATATAATAAATTAATGAGACAACAAAGTTTGAAAAAATGGTATATAGGAGAAAAAGAGAAAGAAATTTCAACAAAAATAAAAGAAAGAAATGATTTATATCTACCTTGGATGTCAACATCAGGAGCAGTGTCAGTTGGTAATGTAGAAAAAGGTATAACAAGACAAATAACAAATGTATCGGCAGGAACTTTACTAACAGATGCCGTAAATGTAGCACAACTTAGAAATATTACATTAAATGTTAGAACGACAAAAGATGGAGATATACATAAAATAAAATTGTCTGAAAGTACTCTTAACTTAATTGGAGAAAATGGTATAACAACTAGAGTTGATGATAAAGGTAATATAATGATAGGAATGGCTAATGGAACAACACCACAACCAACTCCAACACCACAACCAACTCCAACACCACAACCAGCCCCACAACCAACTCCAACACCACAACCAGCACCAACTCCAGATAACACTATAGGAATAGGTAAAGTTGAAAAAGATAATTCTAATACTGTAACAGGTGGAACAGTATACAATGCTATAAATCCTATAATAGAAAAAGTTAATACTATAGGAACAGGTAAAGTAACAGTTGGAAATAACAATACTGTAACAGGAGATACAGTAGCTAAAGCTATAAATAGTATTGATAGAGTTAAATTTACTTCAAATTCAGAATACATAACAGTAGATAAAGTTGAAACTACTGATAATAATGGAGTTAAAACAGTTGATTATAAGTTAAAATTTGATGATTCTAAATTAGGTAATGTTAGTAAATCAGCAGATGCTGGAATAGCAAGTGCAATAGCAATGGCAAATTTACCACAAATAAATAATTCAACAGGACATAGATTTAATATAGCGAGTGCTATTGGTATACATAAAGGAGAAACAAGTATAGCGCTAGGTTTAAGTGGAATAAATCATAGAGGAACATTAGTATATAGAGCAAGTGGAACACTAAATACTAAAGGTAATGTATCATTTGGACTAGGTATAGGTTACCAATTTGATAAGAATACAAGAGATAATGATACTGAAAGAAATGATATAAATGAACTTAAAAATAAATTAGAAAATTTATCACGTGAAAATTCTGAATATAAAAATAGTATCAATCAATTGTTAAAGAGATTAGAAGCTTTAGAAAAAAATAAATAATATTTATAATAATTTTAATTAAGGCATGTGATTATAACATTTTATAATCACATGTTTTTTAATTAGATAAAAATTTGGGTAACGATTGACGGTTGATTGGTATTCTTGACAATATATTAATTTTACTAATGATTTTTGGGGGTGAAAATTTGGTTAGTGAGAAACTGATATAAATGAAATAAGTTTATATCTTATTAAAATTAAAAAATTATTATCTAATGGGAAGTATGATTTTGTGCATTTGGGGTTTACAAAAAAATTAATTTAAAAATTTTGTGCATTTTAAACTTTACACTCCATATAATATCATAATAGTAGATTTTTTTGTTTATTATATGGTATAATTAATATAATTGATATGAATGTATATTGAAAGGATAAAAGTATGTTAGAAGGATTAAAAGAGATAATATTAGAACAATTAGATGTTGATTCAAATGAAATAACATTAGATGCAAATATAGTAGAAGATTTAGGAGCAGATTCTTTAGATATTATTGAAATTGCTACAGCTTTAGAAGAAAAATATGGAATAACTATAGAAAAAGAAGAGATGAAAAATATTGTTAAAGTAGGAGATTTAATAAATTTAATAGAAAATAGGAGAACAAAGTAAGATATGAAAAATGATTTTGATGTTTTAATGTCAAAAATCAATTATAAATTCAAAAATATAAGGCTTTTATTTGAAGCACTTACACATAGATCATATTTAAATGAACATGCATCACGTAATATTAAAGATAATGAAAGATTGGAATTTTTAGGGGATGCTGTTATGGATTTAATAACGACTGAATATATTTATAAAAAAAATATAGAAAGTAATGAAGGTGATTTATCTAAAAGTAAAAGTAAAATAATAAGTGAGAAAGTTTGGGCATCGATAGCAAGAGATTTAGAAATAGGAAATTATATTTTCTTGAGTAACGGCGAAGAAATTAATGGAGGAAGAAAAAGAGATTCAATACTTGCTGATGCTTTTGAAGCACTTGTAGGAGCTGTGTTTTTGGATTCTGATTTTGAGACAGTAAAAAACATATTTGTGAATTTAATTGAAGATAAAATAAATAATTTAGATAAAATAGAAGGTATTTCAGATTATAAAACAACTCTCCAAGAAATGACACAAATGAAGTATAAGACTATACCAATATATCAAACGATTTCAGAAACAGGTCCAGACCATGATAAAACTTTTGAAATTGAAGTTATTATATCTAATAAAAGATATGCAACAGCTAAGGCTAAAAGTAAAAAAGAAGCTGAAAAAAAAGCAGCAAGTATTGCTATAGAATTATTAAAATTGGAGAAATAAGATGAATAAAAAAGTTATATATCCAGGAAGTTTTGATCCAATAACTAAAGGACATTTAGATATAATTAAAAGAACATCGATGCTTTTTGATGAACTTATAATAGGAGTTTTTGTAAACTATTCTAAGAAATCTTGGTTTAGTACTAATGAACGTGTTGAACTTATAAAAAAAGTATTAGAATCAGAGGGAATAACTAATGCGAAAATAGTTGAATTTTCTGGATTATTAGTAGACTATATTAATAAGAAAGATATAGATATATTAGTTAGAGGATTAAGGGCAGTATCTGATTATGAGTATGAATTGCAAGTTAATTTAACTAATATGGCATTGACTAATAAAAAATTTGAAACACTATTTTTAACAGCATCAAGAGAATATCTTTATTTGAGCTCTAGTATAGTTAAAGAAGTGGCTATAAATGGAGGCAATTTATTAGAATTTGTTCCTAAAATAATAATAGAAGATGTTATAAAAAAGGCAGAAAGTATAAAAGATGGCAGATAAAAAGAAAATAAAATATGTGTGTAATGAATGTGGTTATCAAAGTACTAAATGGATGGGGAAATGTCCAGCTTGTGATAGTTGGGGAACTATAGAAGAAGAAATAGAAGTTAAAATGTCAGGTATTAGAAAAACTGTTAAGAATGTTTCTTCTACTAAAATAAATGAGGTTAAGTTTGAAAAAGACTTTAGAGTAAAAACAAAATATGAAGAATTTGATAGAGTTTTAGGTGGAGGTCTTACTAAAGGAGAAGTAGTTTTAATTACTGGTAATCCGGGTATAGGTAAATCTACCTTTTTGTTGCAACTTTCAAATGAATATGCTAAAAATAGAAATGTTTTGTATATTTCAGGGGAAGAATCAGTTAAACAAATTAAAGAAAGAGCTGTTAGAATACAGGTTAATTCAAGTAAGTTAAACCTTTTAAGTGAAACAAATCTAGAAGTAATAGAACAAACTATAGAAAATGAAAAACCAGAAGTGATAATAATAGATTCTATACAAACTATATATTCTGAAAATGTGAGTTCAGTTCCAGGAAGTGTAAGTCAAATAAGGGAATGTAGTTTAAAATTAATAGATATAGCAAAAAATAATGATATTTCATTTTATATTGTTGGTCATGTTACTAAAGATGGTAAACTTGCAGGGCCTAAATTGTTAGAGCATATGGTAGATGCTGTACTTTCTTTTGAAGGTGATGAAAATAATTATTATAGAATAATAAGAAGTATAAAAAATAGATATGGATCGACAAATGAAATTTCAATATTTGATATGAGAGAAGATGGTGTTTCTGAAATTAAAAATCCATCTGAATTTTTCATATCAGAAAGAGATGAAAAAAATATTGGTAGTATAATAACAACATCTATAGAGGGTTCCAGAGTAATATTATTTGAAATACAGACTTTATCATTTCCTATAAAATTTGGTATACCCAAAAGAGTTATAGAAGGCTATGATAAAAATAGAGTAGAACTTTTATCTGCTGTTGTATCAAGAGTTTTTGGGATGGATTTATCAGGGAATGATATATATTTAAATATACCTGGGGGTATAGAAATTAAGGATCAATCTGCAGATCTTGCTATAGTTTTATCTTTAATATCAACTATAAGATCTATAGGTATAAGTCAAAAAATAGCTGCTATTGGAGAAATAGGGTTAAGAGGTGAGGTTAGAAAAGTTTCTTTTATTAAAAAGAGAATAAAGGAATTAGAAAAACTTGGTTTTACTGGAGTGTATTTACCTAAATTACATATGACTGAGCTTGAGAATTTTGAAACAACAGTAAAACTAAACTATATCAATAATATATCAGAATTGGTGGAAAGGCTGTGATTTATGTTAGTTAAACCTGAATATGAAAAAATTATGAAAAGTATATTTAAAATAGTGGCACCAGGACAACCTTTAAGAATAGCTATAGAAAGAATACAAGAAGCCTCTTTAGGAGGACTTTTGATATTAAGTTCTATAGAAAGTATAGAAAAATATGTAGATGGAGGATTTGTTTTAAATACAGCATTTAGTCCACAAAAGGTGTATGAACTTGCAAAAATGGATGGTGCAGTTTTAATATCAGAAGATCTTAAAACTATTTATGGAGCAAATGTTCAATTACAACCTGATAAAGAGATTCAAACTGATGAAAGTGGAACAAGACATAGAACAGCAGATAGAATAGCAAAACTTACTAATAAGTTGGTTATTACCATATCAGAAAGAAGAAAAAGAATAACAGTATTTAAGGGTGATTTTAAATACATTCTAGATTTAGTAGGAGATTTATTAACTAAGGCTTCACAAGCTATTATGTCTCTTGAAAAATATGCTATATCAGTTAATAAATATATGGAAGATCTAACATTATCTGAATTTGAAAATACTGTAATTTTAGAAGAAGTTTTAAACGGTCTTAGATATTTTTATCTTATGTTTATTATGGATAAGGAAGTTAATCAATATATTATGGAACTTGGGAATGAAGGTAGATTGATAGAATTACAACATCATGAAATAATGGCAAATCAAAGAATTACTTTTAATAATTTTGTTAAAGATTATACTTTAAAAATTAGTAAGAGTCCAGAAAAGATATTTGATGAATTGATGAAACTTGAAAAAGATGAAATTAGAGAAGATGCAAAAATTGCTAAAATTTTAGGATATGATTTAAAACAAACATTGTTAGATGAAACTTTAGAATCTAAAGGATATAGAATTTTAAGTTCAGCTAATAAGTTAACTAAAAAAGATGTAGAAAATATAGTTGATCATTTTAAAAATTTAAAAAGTTTATTATCATCAGGATATGATGAAATATATAGTATAAAAGGGATGGGGAAATTTAAAACTGAAAGAGTTTTAAGAATGAAAGAAAAATTTGAAAATAAATATTAGTGAGGAGTTTATGGAGTTTTATAAAAAATTAATAGTTAAAATACTTGAAAGAAGTGCTCTTGCAAGTGACGATAAAATACTTAAGAAATTAAAAAATAATGAAGATTTAAATCAAGAGGAAAGAAGATATTTAGAAGAAATTTTAGAAAATATTGTCTAGGAGGAAAAATGAATACAGTAACTAAAGGAATCTATCCTGAAAATGTACTTGGATTTTTTGAAGAAATTTCAAAAATACCTAGAGGATCAGGAAAAGAAAAACAAATAAGTGATTGGTTAGTAAATTTTGCAAAAGAAAGAAATTTGGAAGTATATCAAGATAAATATAATAATGTGGTTATAAAAAAAGAAGCAACAAGTGGATATGAAAACTATATGCCTTTAATTTTACAAGGACACATGGATATGGTTTGGGAAAAAAATAAAGATGTTGACTTTGATTTTGAAAAAGAAGGTATAAAATTAAAAATAGAAAATGGATATTTAATGGCACAAGGAACAACTCTTGGTGCAGATAATGGTATAGCTGTTGCAATGGCACTTGCTATTTTAGATTCAAAAGATATTAAACATCCAGCACTTGAAATTTTAATTACAACTGATGAAGAAGTTAATATGGTAGGTGCAGAAAATTTTGATACAAGTCTATTAAAAGGTAAGAAAATGATAAATCTTGATACTGAAGAAGTTGGGAAAATTTATGTAAGTAGTGCAGGTGGAGCAACTTTAAAATTAAGTAGTAAAGTTGAGAATTATTCATTAGATAAAGAAGATAAAGTATATCTTATAGAAATTCTAGGATTAAAAGGAGGACATTCAGGTGCAGAAATCCATTTAAATTTAGGAAATTCTATTAAGATATTATCTAAATTATTAAAACATCTTTCTATTAATCATAACTATGAACTTATAGAAATTGATGGCGGAAATAAGGATAATGCTATACCTAGAGAAGCACATGCTAAAATTGCAACTAGATCAAGTATTGATAGTATAAAAGAATTATTAGATAAATTTATAGTTGTTGAAAAAGACAATTATCCTGAAGAATTAGGATTAAGATATGAAATAAAAGAAATATCAGATAAATCTTTAAGAAAAATATCTGATAGAGATACACATAAATTAGTATCATTTTATAATGAATTTCCTCATGGAGTAAGAACTATGAGTCAAAGTATAGAAGGACTTGTTCAAACATCACTTAATTTTGGTGTTTTAAAAACAGAATTAGAGGGTAATAATTCAATATTTAAAATCAATACATTACTTAGAAGTTCAAGTGTAAAAGAATTAGATGATTTACAAGAATTTGTAATAGAATTAGCTAAAAAATATGAAACTGAGGGAGTTAAGGTACCATCTTTCCATCCTTGGGAATATAGGGAAGATTCATCTTTAAGAAGATTAAGTGAAAAAGTATTCTATAATAAATTCAATAAGGAAATTGAAATGAAGGCTATTCATGCTGGGCTTGAATGTGGTCTGTTTACAGATAAAATAGAGGATTTAGATGTAATATCATTTGGTCCAGATATTTTTGGAGCTCATACTCCTGAAGAAAGAATGGGACTTGAAAGTGTTAAAATTACTTGGGATTACTTATTAGAAATTCTTAAGGAATATAATTTGGTTGATTAAAATGATGGAAAAGTTAAAAATAGATGATATAGTTATAGTTGAAGGTAAAGATGATGTAAGTAAATTAAATCAAGTTATTGATGCTACAATTATACCTCTTCACGGTAGTGTGGGACTAAGTAGAGAAAAAATAGAGATAATAAAACAATTGTCTGAAAAAAATAATATAATATTATTAACAGATCCTGATTTTACAGGAAAGAGGATAAGAGATAAAATAAACTCTAGTGTTAAGTCAAACATATTTAATCTTTATGTTCCAAGAAGCATAGCAACTAAAAAAGAAAATGTAGGCGTTGAAAATGTTGATAAAGAGGAACTGTATAGAATATTTTTAGAATATTTAGAAAACAAAGAAGAAATTATTAAGAAATCTACATATAAGTATACGATAAAAGACCTTATAGAGCATAATTTAACAGGAACATTAGATTCGAAACTAAGACGGGAAGTTTTAGGAGATTTATTAAAAATAGGATATTTTAATTCTAAATCATTAATCAATGTTTTAAATGGTATGTGTATATCATATGAGGAATTTTGTAAGAAGATTATAATTATGAATAATAAACTTGATAGGAAAGAAAAGGTAGGTATAATATTTGGGAAATTTATACCCGTACATAATGGACATCTGAATTTTATAAAAGAAGCAGCTCAATTAGTTGATAAGTTGTATGTAACTTTGTGTGTTGAAAAAACTCGTGATGATAATTTAATTTTTAATTCAACTTTACCTAAGGTTATAACAGAAAATGATAGATATAGATTTTTGAAAAAAGAACTTTCAGGATTATTCAATGTTGAGATATTAATTTTAAGAGAAGAAGGAATAGAAACTTATCCTAATGGTTGGCTATCTTGGACTAAAAGAGTAGTAGAATTATTAGAAAAAAATAATATAGTTATAAATTCCGTTTTTTCAAATGAAACACAAGATACAGTTAATTATAAAAAATATTTTAAAGGGTATAAAGTTTTTTCTAAAGAACTTGATGTACATGTTATGGATCCTAAAAGATTTGCATATAATGTGTCTGCTACTAAAATTAGAACAAATTATGAAGAATATAAAAAGTATTTACCAAAATCAGTACTCGACTTTTTAGAAAAATAATTATAAATATAATAATAAGTATTGCATTTAAGAAAAATCAAGGTATACTTACTATGTAACTTGTAATTTATTGGAGGTCAAAATGAAAAAAATGATGTTAGTTGCCGCGTTAATGGCATTTGGGGCACTTTCTTATACTGCAGAAAAAGAACCTTATACTCATAAAGGTTATACAACTAAGGAATTAATGGTTGTTGGAGAAAATAATGCAAAAGAAGTTAAATGGGTAACTGTTGATGATATTAGAGAAAGTTTAAAAAATACAGGTCCTATAGTTGTTAGCTTTGACATAGATGATACAGTACTTGCATCAAGCCCATGTTTCTTCTACGGTGAAAAACATTTTTCTAAAGAAGGTGTTAAATACACTCGTAATCAAGAATACTGGAATTTCTTAGATGAATCTAAATGTGATGAATATTCATTACCTAAAAATTCTTCTAAAGAAATAATTAAAATGCATTTAGACAGAGGAGACCAAGTAATATTTATAACAGGTAGAACAGCTGCTAAAGGGTATACTGGAGATAAATTAGACTCAACAGCTATGATTTTACAAAAAGAATTTGGTATAACTAATATGAAACCTATTTCATATAGAACACCTGAAACAAAAGCAGCAAATAAATATGACAAAACTTACTATATTAAAAAATATGGTGTTTCATTACACTATGGAGATAGTGATGATGATATCTTAGCAGCAAGAGAATCAGGAATAAGAGGAATAAGAGTAGAAAGAGCTCTTAACAGTAATAATACATCAGGAGCTTTAAATGGTGGATATGGTGAAGAAGTAGTTAAAAATTCTTCATACTAGATAAATATAACAAACTGAATCAGTGTAAAAGCTGATTCTTTTTTGTTTATTTTAAAGAGTTTTTTACTTGCATCTAAAATATATATATGTTAAAATTAAAAAAAATGTAGAGAAAGGAAGATTAAATGAAGAAAATAATTAAGTTATTAACATTATTTGTATTAGCATCATTTTTATCTTTTTCGTCAAGTAAATCTGTAAGACTTGAAGATGATTTTTATACTTATGTTAATAAAGAGTGGCAATCTAAACATCCTATACCAAAAGGAGAAACTGATATAGATAATTTCTCTATAATTGTAGATAAAACAGAAGAACAATTAAAGAAATTAGTAGCTGAGTTAGTTAAAAATGAAAAGAAATTAAAAGAAGGTAGTGATGAACAAAAACTTGTTACTTTCTATGATATGGCTAAAGATTTTAAAACTAGAAATAAGTTAAGAATAAAACCTATACAAAATGAGCTTAAAGCAATAGGTTCAGTAAAAACAATGAAAGAATTTATTGAACTTAATAAAGAACAAATACTAACAGGTAATAGTATGATTTATTCTATATCTGTATATAAAGATACTAAGGATAATACTCAGAATGTTTTATACATAGATACTCCTGGTATAGGTCTTTCAAAACTTTATATCGAAGGTACTAATTCTTATGCTAAAAAGAGACAAAAAGCATATAAGAATAATTTAATAAATATATTCATGTATAAAGGGGATAGTAAAAAAGAAGCTATAAGAAAAGCTGATTTAGTATTTAATTTAGAAACTAAAATTGCTAAATTTATGAGAACTCAAGAAGAAGATCAAGATGTTGAGAAATCATATAACATATTGAGTATAGAGGATATAAATAATATAGCGAATAAGTTAGGATATAAAGAAATACTTGATAAATATGACTTATCTAAAGCTAAAAAAATTATAGTTTCAGACCCTAATTTCCTTGAAAAATTTACAGAATTATTAACTGATGAAAATTTAGAAGCATTTAAAGCAAAACAAGAATATACGTTAATAAAATCAAATACTATGTATTTAGATAAAAAGTTAATAGAAATATCTGCTAAATATTCACAAGAAATTTTAGGAGTATATAATATGGAAAATAATAGTACTTTAGCATATTATGTTACAAGTAGTATATTTTCTGATGCATTAGGAAAAGCATATGTAGATAAATATTTTGATCCTAAAACTAAGCAAGAAGTTATAAATATGATGGAAGATATTAAAGAAACTTATAGAAGAAGAATAAGAGAATTAGATTGGATTAAAGAAGAAACTAAAAATAAGGCAATAGAAAAAATAAATAAATTATCATTACATGTTGGATATCCTGATAAATGGGAAAATTTAAATGGAATAGAGATAAAATCATATGAACAAGGTGGAAATTTAGTTTCAAATAAAAATAAAATAGTTGAACATGAAATTATTAAGAATTTCAAAGAATTAGGAGAAAAACCTGATAGAAATAAATGGGGATCACCAACTTATGAAGTAAATGCATATTATGATATGGAGGCTAATGCAATAGTTGTTCCAGCTGGAATAATTCAATCACCATTATATGATCCTAAAGGAACTCCTGAACAAAAATTAGGGGGTCTTGGAGCTATACTTGGACATGAATTAAGTCATGGATTTGATAGAACAGGAGCATTATTTGATTCTAATGGTAATTTAAATCCTTGGTGGAATGAAGAAGACTATAAGCAATTCCAAATTAAAGTTAAGAAAGTTGCAGAGCTATTCTCTAAAATAGAAGTTAAACCAGGACATTTTGTTAATGGTGAAATATCAACAGGGGAAATAATGGCTGATATTGGTGGAGTTACAGTAGTTTTAGATATAGCTAAGCAAAAAGGATATGATTTAGATAAAGTGTTTAAAGCATATGCTAAAGTTTGGAGAGGAAATATTCTAGATGAAGCATTAATTGCTAATTTAACTGACAATCATCCACCTGCAAAGTATAGAGTTAATAATATAGTTAATCTTATGGATGATTTTTACAAGACATATAATATAAAAGAAACAGATAAAATGTATGTAAAACCTGAAGATAGAATAAAAGTTTGGTAAAAAAATGGAGATGTTTTATACATCTCCTTATTTCATTTCTTCTTTAAGTTGTTCACACCATGCATTAACTCTATCTTCAGATAAGTCAGGTTGATTTAATTCATCTATTGCAAGGCCTATAAATTTTCCATTTTTAACAGCTGCAGATCTTGTAAATTCATAGCCATCTGTATCTGTAAATCCAATTAATTTTGCGTTTGCTTTTTTTGCTTTATTATACAATATCTCTATAGCATCTATGAATGAATCAGAAAATGATGCTTGATCTCCTGTTCCAAATAATGCAACATACTTATCACTTAAATCCATATCTTCTATTTCATCAATATATATCATCCATTCATCTTGTAGATCTCCTAATCCCCAAGTTGGAGACCCCCATATTAATAAATCATAATCTGGGAAACCATCTATACCATTAGATATTTCAATTACATCTGCATCATCAAAATTATCTGCTATTCTATGTGCTATATCTTCAGTTGTTCCAGTAGTAGTACCATAATAAATTCCAACTTTCATTATTCCTCCTTAATAATAATCAATAATACTATTATCAGTATATATTATTTTTCCTTTTTTTGCTAGTTCTAATATATATTTTTTGTTTTCTATTGGTAAATAGTGTAAAAATATACTTTCATAGTCTATATTTTTTAGTAAATTTTTACTTATTTTCACTATATTTTTGGGTAATTTAGTATTAAATATGATATTTTCTAGTTTATCACTTTTAATTTCTGAATCATAGATAACGATAGCTTTTTCATAATTTATTTTAAAATTAGGTAATTTTATACTATTGAAATCAAATATACATATATCATTTGAATTTCGTATATTTATTTTATCTATGAAGTTACAATAAGTCTTAAATTCTGGTTTTTCTTTGAAATATTTATTTGTTGTATAGAAGTTTATTTTCCTATCATTTTCAAAATAATATTTAATAGATATAGTTAGTAATAAATTGTATAAATAGCTTTCAGTAATATCTACAGGTTCTTCTTCAAGTTCAATCTTTATATTATCTCTATTTATATGTATAGACTTATTTTCTTTATAAAATATAGAAAGAGCTTTTTTTGTAAAATCATTATAAGGTATATCTTTTAATAAGAAGTTCTTAATATTTCTAAATTGAACTGAATCACTATTAGAATAATTTTCAAGCTTATGTTTCTTCTTTATTAAAATATGAACAATATTATGATATTGTCTTTTATCTATTTCTTCTATTTTTATTTCAAATTCATAGTTATAGAAATTATGTAGTTGATCAAGCAAATTAGAAATATTTTGATCAAGTTTTGAAATAGTCTTTTTACCCATCATAATAGAATAATTTGAAAAATTCTTTTTAATATGTAATTTATCTTCGCTATCTATATCTATAGTAGTATAAAATACTGATTTAATTGGGAAAGAAGTATAATACATAGAATGGTAGAAATGAAATCTATCATCTTTTAATTTAGATTTTTTCATATCTTCTATTAATATATTAGGATAAAATCTATCGTTAAATTCAGATGTTTCTAATTTAAATACGATATCATAAAAAATAGAGTCATTAGTTAGTTCAGAAATCTTATCAGAATTATTAAACCAAATAGCATTTTTTACAGAAAATCCTTTTTGATCTATATCAAACTTAAGATGCTGCTTTTTAGCTCCTATTAAGTTTGGGTTATGTATTATACAATTTTCTGTCATAAGTATTGGAGTTGAATTACCAAATCCAAATGGTTTAAGTAGATTTAAACTTTGTATAAATTCATAAGATATTTTCTGTGCAGGAATTTTCATATCTATGTTTATATTTTTTATTAAACTTATTCCTTGTAGTTGTTTAGTTGCATATTCTTCCATATCTTTTTTGAATTTTTCTAAGTTTTCTAGTTTAATAGTAAAACCTGCAGCATTAGAATGACCACCAAATTTTATAAGGTCTTTTGAAAAATATGAAAGAGCTTTAGTAATATTAAATCCTTCTACAGAACGACAAGAACCAACGGCTATTCCTTCATCTAAATTTTCTTCTATTATTATTGCTGGTTTATAATATTTTTCAACAACTTTTGAAGCCACTATTCCTATAATTCCGTGATGAAATTCAGGAGAGTGGAATATTAAAATATCTTTTTTGTTATAATTATTATGTTCTATTTCTTCTAATAGATTATCAATTATTTCATCCTGTATTTTCTTCCTATTAATATTGTTTGATATTAAGTTTTGAGCAAGTGCATTAATTTCTACTGTACTTTCAGAAATTAATAATTTTACTGCAAGCTTAGCATCAGATAATCTACCAACTGCATTAAATATTGGAGCTATTTTAAATGAAACATCCCCCACAGTTATATCTTTATTATTTAATTCTAATTTATTAATAATACTACGAAGTCCAAGATTTTTTGTTGTTTTAAATTTTTCAAGTCCATGTTTTACTATAATTCTATTTTCTTTAATTAAAGGCATAATATCAGCTATAGTACCAAGTGCGACTATATCTAAAAAATCAAAAACTTCTTCAAGTCTATTTAATTTTTTAAACATAGTGTAAACTAACATAAATACGACACCAACACCTGCAAGATTAGGGAAACTATATTTATTATCTAATCTTTTAGGATTAACACAGGCATGGGATTTAGGTATATTACTAGATATATCATGGTGGTCTGTTATAACAACACGCATACCAAGTTCTTTAATATATTCAACTTCTGAATGAGAACTAATACCACAATCAACTGTTATTATTAAATCTACATTTTTACTTTTTATCTCATCTATAGCATTTTTATTTAAACCATAGCCTTCATTTCTTAAAGGAATATAGTATATGATATTACTAGCACCTAACTTTTTTAAAGATAAATACAAAATAGATGTAGAGGTAATACCATCTACATCATAATCACCGTATATACATATTTTTTTATCATTTTTAATAGCATCTTCTATTTCTAAAATTGCTAAATCTAAATCAATTAAACCTTGAGGATCTTCTAAATTTTCAAGTTTAGGATTAATAAATTTAATAATATCATTTTTTTTAGTTATACCACGATTGGCAAGTATATTTAATATATTATAATCTATAGGGATATCAAAAGGGGTTAATTTAGATTTTTTTTCTAAAAGTGACCATTTTGTTTTCATTTTTAACCTACTATCTTAAAATATCTTGAATTGTTGTTAATAATAATGGAACAAATACAACTCCATCAAAATCATCAGATGCACGTCCTTTATCAAAGATTAAAATTAAAGCATCTTCTTCTAAGTAGAATGAACTAACAGAACTCATACCTTTAAAGTGAGAATTAGTTTTAATTCCAAATTGTGCTATTCTATCATTTAATAAATTTTTTAGAGAATCAGAATTTCCAAGAACATTAGAAAGACTTAATACATCACCTGTTTTTGCATCAAATACTAAACCTTTAAATTTAACTTCATCAGAACCAGGGTTAGAATTAATAAGTACAGTTGATATAAAGGCTGAATTATTAGCTGTTAGCATAACCTCTGTAATACTATCAGTATCTTTTGTAAAGTTGTGTACTTCTCTATCTATTCTATCATTTATTTTTTTATTTAATTTAGTATTTTCTGAATTGAATACTAATAATTTATTTTTATCTTTAGTTGTTTCAGAAACTGAAAATAAAGGCTCACTACCAAATCTATATCCATTAAAAGTAAATGCGTTAGATATATTTGATATTCCTAATACTAACAGTCCTATAAGCATAAGTTTTTTTATTGAATTCATTATTTATCATCCTTCCTTTCTTTACTTTAGTATATACTAAAATAATTAAAAAATCAACAATACTAATGATAAAATAAGGGAAAGAAATGTCAACAGTAAGGATAAGAATATTAAAAAAAATAAGGAAAATATTTTGAAAATATAGTATAATAAATGAGGAGGTACTTATATATGAAAAATGAATATGGAGAAAATGTTGATATACTTTTTAATAATAATATAAAAGTAGAAAGAATAGAATCATTTTCAAATACTACAGGGTATATGTCTGATGAAAAAGATGAATTTGTTTATTTACTTGAGGGAGAGGCTATACTTGAAATATATGGTAAAGAAAGCAAGCTATACAAAGATTCATATATATTTATACCTAAAAATACAGTTCATAGAGTTACTTATACAAGTTATGATTGTAGATGGCTTTGTATATTTTTAAAAGGAGAAATATGAAAATAGGATTAACAGGTTCTATAGGTGTAGGTAAAAGTTTAGTTTTTGAATATATTAAGGATATATTTAAGGATGAAGCTACTTATATAGATGCTGATTTAATAACTACAGAAATGTATCAAAAAAAAGAAGTATTAGATACTCTTAAGAGTATGTTTGGTACAAATGATAGAAAAAAAATAGGAGAGATCGTATTTAAAGATAAAGGTAAACTAAAAGATTTAAATACATATATGCATAAAGCTATAATTGAAGAAATAAAGAAAAGAATGGAAGAAAGTGATAAAGCATATATTGTGGTGGATATTCCCCTTCTTTATGAATTAAAACTTGAAAATTTATTTGATGAAGTTATAGTAGTGTATGCAGATAAAGAAACTCAAATAAATCGTATAATACTAAGAAATGGTTTAAATAGAGAAGAAGCAAGAAGAAGAGTAGATTCTCAAATGTCTATAGAAGAAAAAAAAGAAAAAACTAAATTTGTTATTGATAATATGAGTGATAAAGATCATTTATATAAACTTACAAAGGAGGTTGTTTTTAAATTAATAGGAGGTAAAAATGCAGATTAAATCAGCAGATTATATAGCAAGTTGTGTTAAAGAAAGCAATTATCCTGAGAAATTAGAAAATGTTGAAATTGCGTTTGTTGGAAGATCTAATGTGGGTAAATCTTCACTTATTAATTCACTTGTAAAAAGAAAGAATTTAGCAAGAACAAGTAAAACACCTGGTAGAACTCAACTTGTAAATTTCTTTTTAATCAATAAGGATAGATATTTTGTGGATCTTCCTGGATATGGATTTGCTAAAGTTCCGGCAAATATTAAGAAAAATTGGGGAAATATAATGGAAGAATATCTAAATTCTGAAAGAAGAAAAGTTGTTTTTGTACTTTTAGATATAAGAAGAATTCCTAGTGGTGAAGACTTTGAAATGTTAAAATATTTAGAGCATTATGAAATAGAGTATTACATAATATTTACAAAAAGTGATAAATTATCTAATAATGAAAGATTTAAGCAATTAAAGGAAATTAAGAAAAAATTAGTATTTGAAAATGAAGATGTATTCTTTCATTCATCTTTAAAAAATACAGGAAGAGAAGAAATTTTAGAATTTATAGAAAGTTTAGGAGAGTAATAATATGATGATATTTTTAATTATTTTAGTAATTTTAGCAGTTATAGTATTTTATGCTATAGGAGTTTATAATAATTATGTTAATTATGATGTAGAAAATAAGAAAGCTTTTAGTGATTTAGGTACATTTTTACAAAAAAGATTAGACTTAATTCCTAATCTTGTTGAGACAGTTAAAGGATATGCAAGTCATGAATCTAAAACTTTAGAAAGTGTAGTTGAAGCTAGAAATAGAATGCTTAAAATAGATTTAAGTGATTCAAAAAATATCGAAGAAATACAAGCTATGGAAAATCAATTAACAAAAACTTTAAGAAGTCTATTTGCTTTAAATGAATCTTATCCAGATTTAAAAGCAAATACTAGTTTTTTAGAATTACAAGAAACTTTAAAAGAAATTGAAAGTGAAATAGTTGGTGCAAGAAGATATTACAATGCAACAGCCGGAGATTTAAATAAGTTTATAAGAAAATTCCCTGCAGTATTATTTGCTGGAATATTTAGATTTAAAGGAGCAGAATTATTTAAAGAAGATATCGATGCAAAGCAAGCTCCAAAAGTGAGTTTTTAATATGAAAAAATTAGTTTTATTACTATTTTTAAGTATAATTACATTTTCTTCTGAAAGTATAAAGAATTTTAATATGGATGTAGAAGCTCTTAGTAATGGAGTATTAAATGTAAACGAAAAAATAGTATACAGAACGGATGAATACGGGAAACATGGAATTTATAGGATAATGCCATATAAATATTCTAATGGTTCATATTTTAAATTTGAAGATAGAATAAAGTTTGATAATTTTAAAGTAACAGATGAAAACGGAGTAGATATACCTGTAGTTGAAGAATATGAAAAAAATGTTGTATCACTTAGAATAGGAAGTGAAAGAAAATTAATAGAGCCTAATAAAGATTATACATTTAATATTAGTTATAGGATATATAATATAATTAGAAAGAAAAATAATATAGTTCAGATATATTTAAATGCCTTAGGTAATTATTGGGAAATGCCTGTTGAAAATTTTAATTTAAAAATATCTGGTATAAATGGGAATATTGATGTTTATACTGGTCTTTTAGGACAACAAAATAAAGATTATACTATAAGCCAAAGTAATGGAGAATATATTATTTCTACTAATAAAGTTTATTCACCTGGTGAAGGTTTATCATTTATATTAAATTCTACAGATTTTAACTATACGAGTAATGATATGTGGTTAAATAGAATACATGCATATACAGCTTTGTTTATATTACCTATAATAATATGTATTTTAGGTATAATAAACTTACTTATTTATATATATAGAAATAAAAATAGAGTTAAAGATTCAATAGTTGTAGAATATTTACCACCTAAAGTATCTCCTGTTATTGCTAAAAAAATATTATTTTCAGAGATTAATGGATTAAGTAATTATGAGAATACTTTAGTTGTATTATTTCAATTAATAGATAAGAATATAGTTTCATTTAAGGAAAGAAATCCTATACATGAAAATGAAGAATATGTTAGAAAAGTTGGACAAACATATAATAAAAAGGTTAAAAAATTTGAAGATTATGTTGAAAAACAGTATTATGTTAATACTGATATTACTAATAAATATTTAAATGAGAATTTATTAAGTGATGAGGAAAAAATTTCTTTAAATAAGTTACTTTTAGTTAAAAATGATATATTTAAAAATTCTAAAGTAATGTATGAATTGGAACAAAATTTAACTACATATGTAAATAAAAAATATAGTGATAATTATGCTAAAAGAATTTATAGATACTTGTTGATGTTAATTCTTCCAGTTATAGTAATAAGTATATTAACGGTTATTTATTTAGATACAGAACCTATCCCGGTTTCTATTTCAATAATATTACTTATTCTTAGTATAATTAATTCCTTTAATGTATATAAATATACTAGTTTATATAAATTTGACTATCTTAAAGCCAAGGGATTTTATAAATTTTTAAGTACTGTAGAAAAGGAAAAATTTGGTTACTTCAATAATATAGATGATATAGTATCATATTTTAGAAAAATATTACCTTATGCGTTAGCTTTTGGACTAGAAAACAAGTATTTAAGATTGTTAGATTCAGTTATAGATGATTATGGATTTGATAGGGAATTAGTGTATGGTAGAACTAATTATTATCATATAATAAATAGAGCATATTACTATAATATGATAAATGATTTATTAATCAGAGAAACTAAAGTTAGAAATAAAAATAATTATGGAGGTAAATCAAGCTTTTCTGGTGGTTTTTCAAGCACAGGATCTTCAGGTGGAGGATTTTCTGGAGGTGGAGGTCATAGTTGGTGATTTTCCTTGTAAAAATTTATTAAATATGTTAAAATTAAATTAGATAATAAAGATGAAAGGAAAGATATTTATGTTATCAACATTGGTTTTTAGAGAATTTAGATATAAGGGTAATATAGAGGAGTATAAACAAGAATTAAAGGATAAAATATCTAAAGATACTTCTGATGTAGAAACTTTAAAAAAATTAGCTGGTGTTTATCATGCTTATTTTGAAAATGATAAAGCTATAGAGCTTTATGAAAAACTTGCAGAATATCTTCCAAATGATCATGAAATAGAAGGATATTTAGGTTATCTTTATTATGAAAATTCTAATTTAAATGAAGCAGAAGAAAGACTTAAGAATGCTATATATTTAAGTGAAAAAGAACCTTTCTTATTATTCCTTTTAGGTAATGTATACTCTAGAAAAGGTATGATAAGAGAAGCGCTAGATTGTTATGAATTAGCAATATTTTTAGATTTTGATATGTATGGAGCACATATAGATTTTGGTAGAAAATATGAACATATGGGAAGACATAAGAGAGCACTTAAAGAATTTAAAGCAGCTTATGATATAGATTCAAGAGATGTTGAATTATTAAATAAAATAAAACACGTTGAAGAAAGAATAAAAGAAAAAGAATTAAATAAAAAAACAATATAAGAATACACCTTAGGGTGTATTTTTTTAGAAATTTTATCATAATATTCCCTTTAAAATTGATGTATATGCCTATAATAAAAAAATATTCAGATTTAGATAACTTTGATATGGAACAGTTTTTAAATAATTTAAAATACGATGATATAGTATCATATAAATTTAATATGATAAATTAAAAGTAGAATAATTAAAAATCCGAGAGAAATCTCGGATTTTAATATTCACTAACATCTAAACTTTTGAAGTTTGTGAAAGTAACATTACCATATTTATTTGTTCTTTTTACATTAACTCTTTCAGTATAATCAATAGTTTTAGTATGTGTTCCTTTAGAATTACGTGCAGCAAGACGAGCAGCTTCAAGTAATACATTATCTGGAACTTCTTTTTTATTTGTTTGTATAATTACATGAGATCCTGGTATATCTCTAACATGTAACCAAACATCATTATTTTTAGCCTTTTCAAATGTTAGATAATTATTCTCGCTACTATTTCTTCCAACAAAAATTTCAAAATTATCTACCACATATTTCAATAATTCTCTTTTAGCATTTTTGTTCTTTTTATTGTTATTTTTAGTATTTTTGTATATATTTAATTCTTTTTCTATTTCTTCAAGACCTACAAATTCATTTTCTCTTTCAAGGAAATCAAGAGTTTCATTTAAATATATCTGTTCTTCATATAGATTTGATAATCTTTCATTTGATATTTCTAAACCTTTTTTACTTTTTCTATAACGTGTATAGTATAATTTAAGATTATCACTAGGAGATTTTTTTATATCAAGATCTATGTTTATCATCTTATTTGTTGCATAATCCATAACTTCTATATTTTTATCTCTAGGTTTTATTAAATATAGGTTTGATGCAAGTAAATCACCAATATATCTATAGTAATCGAAATTTTTATCTTTTTCTATATCTTCCTTTAATTTTAGTATAGTTTTCTCATTCTTTTTAATCTTATTTTTTATATGTTTTTCTATATTTTTCTTTTTATCACGAATTAAACTAACACCTTTAAAGTTATCAAAGTATGAGTTTATTGCTTCATTTAAATTATTGAATTCATATTTTTCAAGATTTGCATATTTACTAAAATTATTGTAAGTTAGATAAACTGATTTATTATCTAAATATATATATGGAGTATAATTTAAACTAAGTAATTTTCTTTTTTCAATATCATTATATGTATCTTGAGCAAAGATATTACCTATACCATTTATTTTTTCTATCATTTCAGAAGCATTTGTATAGACATCTGTGTAATTTAATATATTTTTTTCGTTTTTAAATGATTCATATTCTGATCCTATAGAATAAAATCTTTTGCTATCTATACTAGAGTTATTATTTAAAACATTTAATATTATCCTATTTTCATTTAGCAAGAATATATTAGAATGTCTTCCCATTAATTCAAAAATTATGTATGTAACATCCATATTTCCAGAAATATTTACTCTATTAAATGTAAATTGAATTATTCTATCATTATTTAAAGTTTCAACATTAATAAGTTCGGCATGATCTAAGTATTTTCTTAAAGATAAAAGAAAATTAGAAGAAAAACTATTATTTTCTTCTTTTTTTTCTTTAATATACACTATAGATTCATTATCCTTTATTTGAAAAAATAATTGTTTTTTAGAGAAAAATAAAGAAAATGAACTATTATCATATTGAAATATTTTATTAACTTTAAATTTATTTAGATCATTTAATTCTTGTGTAAGGAATTTAATACCTATACTATCTAAGTAAATCAAATTAATTTGCTCCTTTCTTTGTAGCAAATACATAAAGAGCTTGTTCTTTTGTTATTAATTTTTCATGATTATTAAGTTTAATTTTTATAGAATCTTTATATATATCAAGAATTTCAACAATAGATTTTAATTGTAGACCTATTTCAGAAATTGCAAGACGAATAACACTATTTCCTTTAACTTCAGTAACTTCTAATATATCATTTTTTGAAAATTTTGTTAAATCTTCAGGTTCTATATTAAGTTTAAGATTTTTTAAGTTATCTAAAATTTCTTGAAAAGTATTCATAAAATCTTCAAGTTTTTCACGAGGTATATCCTTAGTTACTTTTTCAAGAGTAGTAGTATGGAAATTACCGTGGTAGTTATATGCTATTAGTCCTTTTTTATTAAGGTTAACATATACTTTTCTTTTATCTGTTCTTGAACGAGTTCTGTTTAAAAACTTTTTTTCTTCAAGCCTTGAAAGTGCAGCTGAAGTTGAACCCATAGTTATACCTAATCTATTAGATAACTCCTTTATAGTTATTTTTTCAAGACCTATACATTCTATAATATGTAATTCTGTTGTAGTTAAACATTTAATGAATAGGCTTAAGTTTATTTCTTCCATTTTATAGTAAGTTTTATAGAAATTATCTATAATTAACTCCATTTTCTCGTACATAATTACTCCTATAATAGTGAATTAACCTTTTCGTTATAGTTTCCTTTAAATACATAAGAACCTGCAACAAGTATATTTGCACCAGCTTCTTTAACAAGTTTAGCAGTTTCATTATTTATTCCACCATCAACTTGTATATCTATGTGGGGATATTTTTCACGAATTCTTTTTATTTTTTGTAAAGTATTATCTATAAATTTTTGACCTCCAAATCCAGGATTAACAGTCATAACAAGAACTAAGTCTATAAGGTCAATAACATTATCTAATACTTCAATATCAGTTGCTGGATTTAATGCAACACCAGCCTTAATTCCAACTGATTTTATCATTTGAAGAGCTCTATGTAAATGATTAGTAGCTTCAACATGTATAGTAATACTATCTACACCAGCTTTAGCTACAGTTTCAATATACCATTCTGGTTTTTCAACCATTAAATGTGCATCAAAGTATAAATCTGTATATGGTTTTATTGATTTAATAATATCTGCTCCAAAACTAATATTAGGTACAAAATTACCATCCATTACATCTAAATGTAACCATTTTGCTTCTGTTTTATTAATAGCTTCAACTTCTTCTCTTAATTTAGAAAAATCAGCAGCAAGTAAAGAAGGTGCTATAGTTATTTCTTTCATATTTACCTCATTTCTTTATATTTTCTATAAATTTTTTGTAAAAATCATATCTTAAGTTATTTAGTTTTACTTTTACATTACAATCAGGTTCTGATATATGATTGCAATTTTTAAATTTACATTCCATAGATAGTTCTTGTATTTCAGGGAAATATTCCCTTATTTCTAATGCATTATCAATTTTAGGAAATTCTAAACTAGAAAATCCAGGTGTATCTATTATATATCCATCTAAATAGGGGAATACTCTAGTATCTACAGTAGTATTTCTACCTCTTTTAGATTTAGAACTCACTGAATTTGTTCTTAATATTTCTTTTTTAACTATGTTATTAATTAAAGTCGATTTACCAACTCCACTAGGTCCAGATATTATTACATCTTTTCCTTTTATATATTCTTTAAAATCTTTAATATCATTTTTTGATATAAAGAAGGTTTTCATATATGGAAAATTTTCTTTAAATAATAATTCTAGAGATTTTCTTTCATCTTTAGTTAATAAATCTGATTTAGTTATGGTTAATATAGGTTCTATATTATTTTTATGTATCATTAGTAAGTTTTTTTGAAATTGTATTATATCAAAATCAGGCTCATGTGCTGAAAAACACATAGAAATATAGTCAATATTTGATATAAGGGGGCGATTAATATAGTTTTTTCTTTCAAAAACTTCTTCTATAACATTTAATTCATCATCAATTAAAACTAAATCACCAACCATACAATTTTCTTTTTTATTTTTACTTTTTAAACTTCCTCTAAGTTTACATTGTATTAGATTATTTTCAAATTCTTCTATACTGCTATATTCGTTATATACATAGACAAAGAAAAAACCTTGTATTTTTCTTACAACTTTACCTTTAATTAGCATTTTTTTCCTCTTTTGGAGCATTTTTATTTTCTTTTTTTTCTAATTCTTTTAAAGTATTGTCTAATATAGATTCTATATCTTCTTTTTTATCAACCTTTTTATTATTTTTATCATTGTTATTTGTTTTTTCTTCAATGATTACATCAGTTATACTTTTATCAACTTCTATACCTGTATTTAAAACTATACTTATTTTAGTATTTTTATTTACTTCTTCACCAGGTTGTGGATTAGTTGCAACTATTACATTTTGTGCAAAAGAAGGATCTTTAGCATCACTAATTAATGATATACTTAATCCATTTTGTGAAAGTATCTTAATAGCTTCTTCTTTTTCAAGACCTATTAAATTTGGCATTATACTTGTTTTAGTAAGTGATTTTGAAGAAACAAGTAATGATATCTTTTGTCCCATTCCAATTTTTTGACCAGCTTTTGGATATATTGAAAGTATAGTGTCTTCTTGAATATTTTCTGTAGGCATATAGTCTATTCTTTCTATATTTATATCTAAATCTTCTAAAAATCTTCTACCTTCAATTAAACTTTTTCCTATAATATTAGGTATTTCTAAACTATCACTTTTATTTACCCATATTAATATTTCTCTGTTTACTTTAACTATTTGTCCTGCACGAGGATCTTGAAGAAAAGTATAATCTTCTTGTACATCTCCTGATTTAGAATAAATCACCTTATATTTTAATCCTAGTTTTTTAAGTTCACGGATAGCGTCATCTTCTTTCATCATTAATATATCAGGAACGCTAATTTCCTTTTTGTTATAGAAATGATAAACAAATGTGGATCTTCCTAATGTAAAGATTATAATTAAACATATTATATATACTGCTAACCTACCAAAACTTTTATTTCTTTTCATAGCATTACTCCTAACTTTTTTATATATGAATATTATACAAATATTTTTTAAAATAAACAAGAGAAAAAAGATAAATTTAAGATAGATGATACTATTTTTTAACCTTACCAAATGATATGAAATCATCACCAAATTTTTTTCTTATATCATAAATAGTTTTATCTATTTTTTTAATTTTTTCATATTCTTCTTTTTCTTCAAAAAGTGAAAGTTGATAACTATCCTCACTTACTAAGTTTTTAGTATTTATAGTTAAGGAACGTATAGGTTTATCCCACTTATATTTTTCAAGTAGTTTCATTGCAGTTTCTGTGATTATAAATTCACTAGAAGTTTGATCTATCTCACATTGATATTGTTTATCAACAAAATCAACATTTCTAACAGTTATTTGTAGTGTGGTTGTATGTAATTGATATTCTTTTAATTTATTTGATATTTCTATACTAAGATCAGAAAATAAGTCTCTTGCTTCATTTTTAGTGTATATATCCTTGCTTAAAGTTTTTCCATTACTTATACTTTTAGGTGTTTTTTTAAAATTCATATCTGTAACAGGACTATCATCTATACCATTTGCTCTATCATGTAGTATAGATCCATGTTTTCCAAGAACTTTTGATAATTTAATTTTATCAAAATTTGCAAGTTCACCTAAGGTATTTATACCGAGCTCTCTTAATCTATTTTGAGTATTTTTACCTATACCTATCATTTCAGATATATCTAAATTCCATACCTTATCTTTAAAATTTTCTTTTGAAATTATAGTTATAGCATCAGGTTTTTTAAGATCACTTCCAAGTTTTGCAAAAGTTTTATTAAAACTTATACCTATACTTACAGTTATACCCAGTTCATTTTTTATTCTACTTCTTATACTTTCAGCTATATTTTCTGCACTTCCAAATAATTTTATACTTCCTGTTATATCACACCAACATTCATCTATACCAAATGGTTCTACTAAATCTGTATATTCATAATATATATTTCTAGCTAATTTTGAATGTTTTATATATTCATCATAATGTGGAGGGACTATAATTAAATTAGGGCATTTTTTTAACGCAGAATTAATAGTTTCAGCTGATTTAACTCCATATTTTTTAGCAAGTTCAGATTTTGCAAGAACTATACCATGTCTATCTAATTTGCTACCACAAACTGCAATAGCCTTATTTTTAAGTTTTGGGTTAAGTTTTGCTTCAATTGATGCATAACAGTTATTCATATCTATATGTAGTATAATCTTCTCCATTTTTCACCTCTGTTATAATTATACAACAACTTTTTTAATAAAACAATAAATTTTTGAAAAAAATACTAATTTAGAGTATAATATCAGTGAGGAGGAACTCATGAGAATTTACTTTGACAACGCAGCAAGTACAAAAATTTTAAATAGATTTAGAGAAGATATTTTAAAAGTATTTGATTTTTATGCAAACCCTTCATCAGTACATGCTGAAGGTAAAAAAGCAAGATATGAAATAGAAAAAGTTAGAGAATATATATCAAGTAGTTTAAACATATCAAATAGTAAAGACTTAATATTTACATCAGGAGCTACAGAATCAAATAATATGATAATAAAGGGAGTAGCTAATTTTTATGGTAAAGGTCATATAATTACCACAGGTATTGAGCATCCGAGTGTTTTAAATGTATGTAGATACTTAGAGACTAAAGGATTTGAACTTACATATTTAAAACCTAATGAAGATGGTATTGTTACATCAGATAAGGTATTAAATGCTATAAAAGATAATACTATATTAGTTTGTGTTATGGCTGTTAATAATGAAACAGGAGTTAAACAACCAATAGAAGAAATAGGTAATATATTAAAGAGTAAAAATATACATTTCCATAGTGATATGGTTCAGTATCTTTTAAAGGAAAAAATAGATGTTGAAAAACTTAATTTATCATCATTTTCAGCTTCTTTCCATAAATTTCATGGACCTAAGGGATTAGGACTTGCATATGTTAAAAATACATCGAAAATTGAAAAATTTATGCATGGTGGAAGTCATGAAAAAAATAAAAGGGCAGGTACTGAAAATTTACAATCTATAATTTTAGGTGGTATAGTGTATAGATATATGAATGAAAATTTGAGTGAAAATATTAAATACATGAGTAAAATTAGCGATAAATTTTTAAGAGGTTTAAAAGAATTTGAAGGTAAAATTAGACTTAATAATAAAGAAAATAGGGTTTTAAATATATTTAATATAGAATTAATAGATAAAGATATACAATATATTTTACCTATATTAGATATGAATGGAGTAAGTATATCAGGAGGCTCTGCATGTCAGAGTGGATCACTTAGTCCATCTTATGTACTTTTAGAACAAGGTTTAAGTGAAAATCAGGCAAAAGGTTCGATAAGAATAAGTTTATCTATAGAAAATACTGAAGAAGAAATAGATAGATTTTTTGAAATTTTAAGAAAAATTATTTAGAAGGGAGAGTAGGTTTTATGTCTTTTGTAAATATTAAATTACATACTGAATATTCCTTACTTGAAGGAGTAGGAAGTATTGAAGAATATATAAATAAAGCAAAAAAATATAACCAAAATATTTTAGGAATAACTGATACAAATATGTTTGCATCAATGTATTTCTATAACGAGTGCATTGCAAATGATATAAAGCCTATAATAGGGTTTGAGGTATATATACCAGGAGTTAATGCAGATGGTTTTCATGCTCTTACAGTGTATGCTAGAAATTTAGAAGGATTAAAAGAAATTTCTAAACTATCAACAATAAGTTATGAAAAAAGAAAATTAAATTTTCTAAATGTAGATATAGAGGATATAAAAAGTTGTAAGAATATTTATGTGTTAAGTGGAGGTGTTAAAGGTGAGGTTATTCAATATATACTTAATAACGATTATTACAATGCTAAAAAAACTTTAGAGTTTTTAAAAGAAACGTTTGAAAATTTCTTTTTTGAAGTTCCACTGTTTGATATAACAAAAGAACAAAGAGAGTATATATATACATTGTATAGGGAATCTGGAGTAAGTCCTATATATACAAATGACGTATATTATGTTGATCCTGATGATAAAATATTACAGAAAGTATTTTCAGCTATAAAGGAAAATAGAAGTATAAATTCTGTAAATAATGATATTAAATTAAATGGACTTTATTTTAAGTCTGAAAATGAAATATTAAATCTTTATCCTAAAGATTTAGAAGAAAAAGGGATTAATAATTTAAAAACATTGTGTGAAGATATAGATGTATTATTAGGGGAAGATAAAGTTGAATTTCCAAGAGTTGATATACCTAATAATATGAGTGATAGAGAGTATATAGAATACTTAATTAATAATAAAATAAATGAAAAATATGAAAAAAATATTGAAAAGGCAAAAGAAAGAGTTAAGTATGAATTAGATATTATAGATGAAATGGGATATATAAAATATTTTTTAATAGTTCATGATTTTATAAACTATGCTAAGAAAAATGATATATATGTTGGACCAGGAAGAGGTTCAGCAGCAGGGTCTATAATTTCATATCTTCTTGATATAACAGAGGTAGATCCACTTAAATATGACTTGATTTTTGAAAGATTTTTAAATCCACAAAGAATATCTATGCCTGATATAGATGTAGATATAGAACAAGAAAGAAGAATGGATCTAATAGAATATATTAAACATAAATATAGCCCTAGAAATGTAAGTCAAATAATTACTTTTTCAACATTTAAACCAGCACTTGCTATTAAAGATGTAGCAAGAGTATTAGAAATACCTGAAAAAAATATTAGAGGATTAATTAATAAATCATCAAAACTTGGTTTTGATAATTTGGGTGAATTTCAAGAAAAATATTCATATTTAATAAATATAGCAAAAAGAATAGAAAATAAGGTAAAAAATATGTCCACTCATGCAGCTGGAGTTATAATAACTAAAAAAGATATGAGGGAAAATTTACCTTTAGTTTATGATGATTATACTAAAGATTATCAAATACAATATGAGGCAAATATACTTGAAAAATTAGGGTATTTAAAAATGGATATTTTAGGACTTAAGAATTTAAATATAGTTAAGTCTACAGTGAAAAAACTTGGACTTGATATAGATGTGTATAACTTGCCTTATGAAAAAGAAGCTTTTGATTTGATGAATAAAGGGAATGTTTTAGGTATATTTCAAAGTGAATCAACTGGTATGAGATCACTTGCAATGCAACTTAAAGTTAATAGTATAGATGATATTGCACTACTTTTAGCACTTTATAGACCAGGACCTCTTGAAAGTGGATATATTCCTAATCTTATTGAAGTTAAAAATAAAGTAAAGAAAATAGAATATTTACACCCGATACTTGAGAAAGTTCTTTCACCAACTTATGGAATGCTTGTTTATCAAGAACAAGTAATGCAACTAGCTCAAGATATTTCTAATTATTCACTTGCAGAAGCTGATGAATTAAGAAAAGCCATAGGTAAGAAAAATCCTGAAATTTTAAAAATTAATAGGGAGACTTTTATAAACCGTGCTATTATACCTAAAGATATAGCATCTAAAATATATGATCTTATAGAAAAATTTGGGAATTATGGATTTAATAAAGCTCATGCTATAAGTTATGCAATAATAACTTATCAAACTTTATACTTTAAAGCTAAGTATCCTAAAGAATTTTATAGTAGTGTATTAACAACTGAATTAAAAGTTGAAAAAAAATTGATAAATGCATTTTTAGAAATGCTTAAAAAGAAAATATATTTACTTGAACCGAGTGTAAGTAAATCAGGCTTTGAATATGAGGTTGAAGGAAATAATATACGTATGCCACTTAGTGCACTTAAAGAAATGTCGGAAAAAACAGCTAAAGATATATTAAATGAAAGAAATAAAAATGGAGAATTTAAAGATATATTTGACTTTGTTTTAAGATGTAAATTTTTAAATAAGAGTAACTTAGAAGGACTTATATATTCAGGAGCATTAGATGAATTTGGATATAATAGAAAAACTCTTATAAACAATTTAGGGGACTTATCTAAGTGGGTTGATAAAAAAATTAAAATGGAAAAGGATATACATTCAGTTCTATTTTTAAATAATGAAGTCAATGTCGAAGAATATAAGTTTAAAAAGTTTGATGAATATAGTTTTAAAGAGTTAGTGGACATAGAAAAAGAATATATGAAAATATCATTAAGAACACAAAAAATACTTAATGAAAATATATATTCTAGAATATTTAATAATGATGATAAAGTATTTGTAGGATATATAGAAAAAGTAACAAATAGAGTTACAAGAAATAATGATCTTATGGCAAATATAATAATTAATAATCATAATGGTAGTGAAGAGTATATGATATTTCCAAAAGATTATATTAAATATAGTAATATTATAAATGAAGGAAGTATACATATTTTTGTACTTGGAATACTAGATGATAATAAAAAGTTCATATCTCAAGTTCATGAAACTGATAATTTAAAAAACTTTATGCTTAGTTTGAAAATTGAAGATGAAAATTTTGATAAAAGAAACGAACTTATAGACATTATTAAGAAGAATAAAGGAAATAATAGTATAAAAATATATAAAAAAGTTGATGGTAAATACTTGGTTTCAAAAATGGAAAGTAAGTATAATATAGCTATTAATGATCAAGTTTTAAAAGAATTGATAGATCTTTTAGGAGAAGAGAATATAAGAATATCTTTGAATAAGTAATATTGCTATTTATTGTAAAATAGTGTAGAATATACTAAAGTAATTATAGGAGGAAAAGTTATGTCAAATATAGGAAAGATAGAATTAGCACCTAGTGTTATAGTAGATATTGTTTTAGAAAGTATTAATGAATTAAAAGGTGTAGCTTCAGTTGCAGAAAAAGCAAGTAAATCAGAACCTATTACTTTACTTAAAAATATTGTAAATGTTGGTCATAATAGATATATTGAAGTTGAGCTTGGAGAAACTGAATGTGTTATAGATTTAGGATTAAATGTTTATTATGGTGAAAATATAGTTGAAACAGTTAGAGAATTCCAAGAACTTGTTAAGGAAAATGTTGAAAAATTAACAGGAGTTAAAGTTAAGGAAATTAATGTAAAAGTATCAAATATAATAAAAAGAAATGAAGATAAGAATACCGAGGAGGTAGAAAATGTTTAAATTTCTTAATAATTTAATTAAATTCTTGATATTTGTATGTTTAGGAGGATTAGTATACATTACTTTTTCTGATTTTTTCCTTTATACAACATATTATCAAGATTTCTTACTTGAATTTCAAAATTACCAAGATTATTTAATATACATTGGGTTTATAGCACTTGCATATATGATAATAGTTGTGTTTTCTATGATAGAAAAATTATTCAAGAAGGATAAAGTTGTAAGAAGTAAAGGTTCTAATGGAGAAGTAGAAGTAAGTCTTGATACTATAAATGATATCTCTAGAAAATTTTTAGAATCTAAGGTAGTTGTAAAAAATGCTAAAGTTGAATCAGAATCAAGAGGATCTAAGGTTAATATATACGCTAATGTAGAAACTTTTAATACAGAAAATTTAAATGAAAAAATATCAGTATTACAAAATGAGTTAAGAGAGTACATAGCTCTAATGACAGGAGTTGTGGTTAAAAATGTTAATATTAAGATAGTTAAAATAAATTCTGAAACAATAATAGAAACATCAGAATTAGATGACACACCTTTAAATAGTGTTACTGATGAAGAAATAGAATTAGATTCAGAACAAATTTAAGAGGTGGGATATATGACACAAAGAGAAATAAGAAATGAAATATTTAAATTATTATTTGAACACGAACTTATGACTACAGATTTGTTAGAAAGACATAAAGAAGTTTTAGATGGTTTAGATATTAGTAAATCAAAAAAAGAATTTTTTAATAATTATATATTAAAATTAAATGAACATAAAAAAGAAATACTTGATGAAATAAATAAAAATGTAAAAGGATGGAGTTATTCAAGCCTTGGAAATATAGAAAAAGTTATACTTCAAATGTCTTTTTATGAAATTTTAATTGAAAAAATAGGTGAAGAAATTGCTATAAATGAAGCTGTAGAACTTGCTAAAACTTATGGTGATGAAAATACAAAAGGATTCATAAATGGAATACTTGCAAATTTAATAAAAAAATAAAATTAAAATGCACCTACGGGTGCGTTTTGCTTAATTGAAAGGATATGAATGAAAGTTATTGTTGTTGGAAATGGTAAAGTTGGAAAATCTGTTATAGAACAGCTTTATACAGAAGGACATGATATTACTGTTATAGATAAAAAAATGCAAAGATTAGAAGAAATAAATAATAGTCTAGATGTTTTATGTATAAATGGTGATGGAATAGATAATGAGGTGTTAATAGAAGCTGGCGTACCAAATGCAGATCTTGTAATTGCTGTTACTTCAAGTGATGAATTAAATATAGTTTGTTCGATGATGTCTAAAAATTTAGGAGCTAAAAATGTAGTTACAAGAATTAGATCTAAGGAATATGCAAAACAAGGTCAATTTATTAAAAAGAATCTTAATATAGATTTGCCGATTAATCCAGAATTTAGAACAGCAAGAGAAATTGCAAATCAATTTAAGTTTGTAGGTGATTTTAAAACAGAATCATTATCTAAAGGACTTGTAGAAATAGTTTCATTTAGACTTAATGAAAATAATAAGCTTGTAGGGCTTAAATTAAATGAAATAAGTAAAAATATATTAGTTTGTGCTGTAGAAAGACAAGATGATGTATTTATACCAAGTGGTGATTTTAAACTTGAAAAAGGTGATAGAATACATATAGTATTTTCAGGTAAAAATTTAAATGATATATATAGTATATTAGGTGGAAATGAAAAAAGAGCTAAAAGTGCGTTTATAGTAGGAGCTGGTAAGATAACATATTATCTTTCAAAAGAATTATTAAAACTTGGTATGGAAATTAAGATAATTGATAGTGACCTATGTGTTTGTGAAAATATGGCAGAATTATTACCAGAAGCTACTATTATACACGGTGATGCTACTAATCAAGTTGTTCTTGAAGAAGAAGGAGTCTTTGATTCAGACTCATTTGTAGCCCTTACAGGTAATGATGAAATAAATATACTATTATCACTTTATGCAAAGAATAAGAATGTAAATAAAGTAATAGCTAAAATAAATAACACAAGTTATGGAAATTTAGTTAAAGATTTTGGATTAACTAATGTACTTACACCTAAAGATGTTATAATTGATATAATACTTACTTATGTAAGAGCTATAGAAAATAGTGAAGAAATAGCTGCAGATACTGTATATAGATTAGTTTATAATAAAGTAGAAGCATTAGAATTTAGAGTTTTAGATAATTTTAAAGGAATAGGTATACCTTTAAAAGAATTAAAATTATTAAAAGATATTATAGTTGCTGGTGTTGTTAGAAAAGGTGACTTTATAGTTGCTGATGGTAATTTATCAATAGAACTTAATGACAGAGTTATAATAATTTCATTTAATAAAAGATTACATAACTTGAATGATATAATTAGGTAAGTGGCTATGAATAAGAAATTTATGTTAAAAATTATATCAAAAATAGTTATGATAGAAGGATTTTTAATGCTTTTACCAGCCTTGGTTGGTTTTTACTATAATGAAAGTGATGCATATACTTTTTTAGGTATTTCATTTACTGTTATAGCAATAACTTTTTTGATTTCAAAAATTAAATTAAATGATTTGAAATTTTATACTAAAGAAAGTCTGATTATCATATCTGTTATATGGATAATATGGTCATTAATTGGAGCACTACCTTTTACACTTAAAGGATATATTCCCAATTATGTAGATGCTATATTTGAAACAGTTTCAGGATTTACTACTACAGGTTCTACTATACTTACGAATATAGAAGGATTATCAAAATCTATGGCGTTTTGGAGAATATTTACACATTGGATAGGTGGAATGGGAGTTTTAGTATTTGTATTAGCAGTTATACCATTAACAGATGGTGGAAGTATCTATCTTTTACGTGCTGAAGTACCAGGGCCTAGTGTTGGTAAACTTGTTCCAAAAGCTAAAAAAACAGCTATGATACTTTATGGAATGTATCTAGCATTAACTTTAATAGAAGTAGTATTTTTAATGTTTGGTAAAATGAATTTTTATGAAGCATTATTACATTCATTTTCAACAGCAGGAACAGGTGGATTTTCAACTAGAAATGCATCTATTGCAGCATTCAATAGTCCATATATAGAATACGTAATATCTATATTTATGTTCTTATTTGGAATTAATTTTAATCTTTATTTCTATTTATTATTATTTAATTTTAAAGCTATATTTAAAAATGAAGAATTAAGATACTATTTTTGGGCTGTAGTTTTTGCTGTAGTAACTATAACAATAAATGTAAAAGATAGTTTCTCAACTTTAGAAGAAGCCTTTCGTGCTGCTCTTTTCCAAGTTACATCAGTTGTAACTACTACAGGATTTATTACTGTAGACTATAACTCATGGCCTACATATAGTAAGATAATAATTATACTTTTAATAATTATGGGAGCTTGTGCAGGATCTACAGGTGGAGGACTAAAAGTATCAAGAATATTAATTCTGTTTAAAGAAATAAAACTTAAAATAAGACAATTAATACATCCAAGAGCAGTAAATATAGTTAATGCTGAAGGGCAAAAACTTAATATGGATGTTCGTAGTGGAACAATGATATATATAATACTATATTGTTTAATTTGTGTAATATCTATAGTTCTAGTATCATTTGATAATTTTGATTTTGAGACTACTGTTACTGCAGTTCTTACAACTCTAGGTAATGTTGGACCAGGGTTAGGGCAATTTGTAGGACCTGTTGGGAATTTCTCAGAATTTTCAAATTTTGTAAAAATAGTTTTAAGTTTTGATATGTTAATAGGTAGACTTGAAATATTACCAGTAATATTTCTGTTTTCTCCATCTATATGGAAGAATATGAGTAAAGTAAAAAATAATAAGAAATAACAAAATAATACCACTAATTAATATATAGAAATTTTAGTGGTATTTTTTGGTCCTTCACAAATATTTAAGGTATAATGTTAATATTAAATGTATTATTTAAAAGTAGATATAAACAAATATATAAAAATAATATATTGAATTTCTTAGATTATTTTAGGTTTTTAAAAGATATTAAATAATAATATAATAAAAAATAACAAAAAAGTAAAGGGAGATAATTAATGGCAGAAAATGAAGTAATACAAAGAGCAGAATTGCAAAGAAAAATATGGAATATAGCTGATGCTTTAAGGGGTTCAGTAGATGGTTGGGATTTTAAACAATATGTATTAGGAACATTGTTTTATAGATTTATTTCAGAAAATATAGTAGAGTTTTTTAATTCAGCAGAACATGAATCAGGAGATTTAGAATTTGATTATGTAAATTTATCTGATGAAGA